>NZ_JBEXUS010000034.1:0-79128 GCF_040614455.1 Nocardia sp. NPDC005978 | reverse complement strand
GGAACTCGGCGGCAAGAGCCCGAACATCTTCTTCTCCGATGTGCTGGCCGCCAACGACGATTTCCAGGACAGCGCCCTCGAGGGCTTCGCCATGTTCGCGCTCAACCAGGGCGAGGTCTGCACCTGCCCGTCGCGCGCGCTCATCCAGGCCGACATCTACGACGAGTTCCTGAGCGCGGCCGTGGTGCGCACCAAGGCTGTGCGCCAGGGTGATCCGCTGGACACCGAGACCATGATCGGCGCGCAGGCCAGCAACGATCAGCTCGAGAAGATCCTGTCGTACATCGAGATCGGCAAGGGCGAGGGCGCGACCCTGCTCACCGGCGGCGAGCGCGCGGACCTCGGCGGCGATCTGTCCGGCGGTTACTACGTGCAGCCCACGGTGTTCACCGGTGACAACGCCATGCGCATCTTCCAGGAGGAGATCTTCGGCCCGGTGGTGTCGGTGACCTCGTTCGCCGATTACGACGACGCCATCAAGATCGCGAACGACACCCTGTACGGCCTCGGCGCGGGCGTCTGGTCCCGCGACGGCGGCGTCGCCTACCGCGCGGGCCGCGACATCCAGGCCGGGCGGGTGTGGACCAACACCTACCACCAGTACCCCGCGCACGCGGCGTTCGGCGGCTACAAGCAGTCCGGCATCGGCCGCGAGAATCACCGGATGATGCTCGACCACTACCAGCAGACCAAGAACCTGCTGGTCAGCTATGCAGGGAAGGCGCAGGGCTTCTTCTGATGCCCACCCCGCCCCGGCGGGTGCGCGCCACCGCGGCGGCGATGGATCTGCTCCGTCGCCTCCGCGCCGCGCACGGTCCGCTCATGCTGCACCAGTCCGGCGGCTGCTGCGACGGCTCGGCCCCGATGTGTTATCCGGCAGGCGAATTCGTCATCGGCGATCGAGACGTCCTGCTGGGTCTGTTGGATCTGAACCTGCGCACGGGCGAGGTGGCCGAGACGGCGCCGGACTCGGAAGACGCCGCCGCGGTGTGGATTTCGGGCCCCCAGTTCGCGGCCTGGCAGCACACCCAGCTCGTGCTGGACGTGGTGCCGGGCCGTGGCTCGGGCTTCAGCCTCGAAGCGCCGGAAGGCTATCGATTCCTCAGCCGGGGACGGGTTTTCGAGCCCGCGGAGCTCGAGGCGCTGAGCGCGGACGCGCCGATCACCGGCGCGGACTTCGAGCAGGGCGCTCGCCCGGCGCTGTCGGCCGAACCCCAGGTCGTCGCCGAAGCCGTCGACGCCTGCCCGGTCCCGGGGGCCGGGTCGAACTGACCTGTGGTCGAAATGACCCCTGCGCCCCGTCATTTCCGAATGGCGGGGCGCAGGGGTTGCGGGTCGTACCGAGGGGCTGGCGAATGCCCGGCTGGAGTAGCGAATTCCGGTGCACCGCAGCGCTAATGCCTGTCTAGCTGCGGAGTGCTGAAACCGCTTTGTCGATACCTTCTGTGCCACTGATCAATTCGAGCGTTCGCCGCGCGCCCGCCCCGGTGATCAGCAGCTCCGCCAGCACCGCCGCCACGTCGGCTCGCGGGATGCTTCCGGCGGCAACGGAGTCGGCGAGCTGCACCTGCCCGGTGGCGGGTTCGTCGGTCAGCCGACCCGGGCGCAGAATGGTCCAGTCCAGGTCGCGGGCGCGAAGATCATCCTCCGCCTGGGTTTTCGCGTCGATGTAGGCGATCCAGGACTCGTCGCCACCGGCGGCCGGCTTGCCCGCGCCCATGGTGGAGATCTGGAGGAAGCGCGGGATGCCCGCGCGCACAGCGGCATCGGCGAGCAGTACGGAACCGTCGCGGTCGACGGTGTATTTGCGTTCGGGCCCGCTGCCCGGTCCCGCGCCCGCCGCGAAGACCACCGCGTCCGCGCCCGCCAGCGCCGCCGCGAGATCCTGCGCGTTCGACCGTTCGAGGTCCAGCACGAGCGGTTCGCCGCCCGCCGCCTCGATGTCCCCGGCCTGCGCCGGCTTGCGGATGACGCTCTGCACGGCATGGCCCCGCTCGCTCAGGATTCGTCCGAGGTGCAGTGCGATTTGCCCGTGTCCACCGATAATCGCGATGCGCATGGGCGCGAGTCTAGGCCGCGCTTCGCGGTTTCCGCCGTTGCGACAGCGCGTCCGTCCAATCTGGTCAATTGACCAGCGTCGTGGCCGATGATCATGTTTACTTCCGCGCGGGGGAGGACCGTGACTGCCCCGCCGTGTAGGAGAACGCATGAAAGCCGTTACACCCGAGACTGTTCGCCGACGGCTGCGCGAGAGCGCCACCGCGGCGGTTGCCGTGGCCGCGCTGCTGGTGTGCTCGAGTTCGGTGCAGGCGGTCCCCACAAACACGGACAGTTCCGCTTTCGACGCCGTGCCGCTGAACCAGATCTCGGTCTCGGGCCTGCACAACGCCTACGAGCGGTCCAAGGGCGCGTCGATAGCGGACGGCCTGAACAAGGGCGCGCGGCTGCTCGAACTCGACGTCTACACCACCTACGGCGGCGAGCACGGCTGGATCGTCAGCCACACCAACCCGCTGGCCAACGACAACAACTGTCAGTACACCCCCGGCTCCGGGGCCCTGGGGAGCCTGTCGAGCTCGGGCAGCGCCGGCGGTTCGGGATCCGCCGGGGGCAGTGGGGATTTCAGCCAGTGCCTGGATGCGCTGAGATCCTGGAGCGACAGCACTCCCGGCCACGATCCGATCTACCTCAAGATCGAGTTGAAGTGGGGCTTCCGCGGTCGCGCGGGCATGGGCCCCGCCCAGCTCGATCGCCTCGTCGCCGATCACCTCGGCCGGAACAAGGTGTTCGCACCCGCCGATCTGCTCGGGTCCGGTCATCGAACCCTGGACGAGGCGGTCGCCGACTCGGGCTGGCCGACCTGGAATCAGTTGCGCGGCAAGTTCATTCTCTATCCGATCACCGGCACGGTCGAGAACACCCTGGCGGACTACGAACTCGACAACGTGCCGACCGAACAGGAGTACGCGAACCATCTCGACCGGCTGGCGGCCGCCGGGCAGGCGGATCGGGCCATGATGTTCCCCGCCATGTCCTCGGCCGCCGGCAACGGTGATCCGCGCACGAGATATGAAGCGCGCCTGCGCCCCTGGTTCGTGGTCTTCGACGATCAGGCCGCGGACTGGCTCGGTGACCCGAATCTGCCGTTCTATTGCGCGAATCGCTATCTGACGGTGGCGACCGGGGCCGACGGCGTGCCCCCGGCGCTGGCCGCCGACGCCGATCCCGCCGCGGTGGCCCAGCGGGTGCAGTCGCTGGCCGAGACGATCCATCCCAGCGCGACGACCTTCGACTGGATGCACGTGCCCGCCGCGTTCGCCGTGCGCTCTCGCGCCTGCTGACGCCGGAACGCCTCGACACCCGCGGTTCCGGGTACCACGGTGCGGCCGCTCGCCGCCGTAGCATCACCCCATGTCGAAACAGCCTGGTGAGAGCAGAAATTCGGGATCGCGCCGGCGGCCGATCTACCGTGTGATGCTGCGCCCGGCCCTGGTCCTGACGGTGTTCGCCGTCGCCTACTTCGTGCTGCCGTTCGACCGCCTCGACGATGTCCCCGCGGTGCTGCTGCTGATCGCCGGCCTGGTGCTGGTGCTCGCGCTGTGCGTCTGGCAGGTGAATCGGGTGCTGCACGTGGATCGCCCGATCGAGCAGGCCGCCGAAGCCCTGGCCACGGTCTTCGGTGCCTACCTGATCGCTTTCGCGACGATCTACTACCTGCTGTCCCTGGCCGATCCCGCGAATTTCGGTGCGGCCCTGACCAAACTCGACGCCCTCTACTTCACCGTGACGGTCTTCGCCACGGTCGGCTTCGGCGACATCGTCGCGGCCACCCAACTGACCCGCGGTTTCGTCCTGGTCCAGATGCTCGGCAATCTCCTGCTGCTCGGCATGGCCCTGCGCCTGATCACCGGCTCGGCCCGGGTCCGGCAGCGGCAACTGCGTTCCGGCGCTGGAGCATCCGCCCGATGATCGGCCTGTTCGATAGGGAACGGCCCCGGCATCACCGTGTGATGCCGGGGCCGTGAGCCGGTCGCGTCGACCTACAGCGTCCGCCCGATGATCAGCTTCATGATCTCGTTCGTGCCGCCGTAGATCTTCTGGATGCGGGCGTCGGCGTACATCCGGGAGATCGGGTACTCGGCCATGTAGCCGTAGCCGCCGAACAGCTGCAGGCACTCGTCGGCGACCTTGCACTGCTGCTCGGTCAGCCACCACTTGGCCTTGGCGGCGGTGGGCACGTCGAGCTCGCCGCGCAGGTGCTTGTTGACGCAGTCGTCGGTGAAGCTCCAGGCGATGGTCTTGATGGTGTCGCACTCGGCCAGGGTGAACTGGGTGTTCTGGAAGGCGAAGACCGGCTTGCCGAAGGCTTCGCGCTCCTTGGTGTAGGTCAGGGTGACCTCGACGGTCTTCTCGATCGCGGCCGCGGCGATGACGGCCAGGATCAGGCGCTCCTGCGGCAGCTGCTGCATGAGCTGGATGAAGCCGATGCCCTCGGCGGTGCCCAGCAGGTTCGACTGCGGCACGCGGACGTTGTCGAAGAACAGCTCGCAGGTGTCCTGCCCGTGCTGGCCGATCTTCTCGAGGTTGCGCCCGCGCCGGAAGCCCTCGCGCTCGGTCTCGACCAGGACGAGCGAGACCGAGTCCGCGCCCTTGCCCTCGCCGGTCTTGCAGGCCACGATCACCAGGTCGGCCAGGTAGCCGTTGGTGATGAAGGTCTTGGCGCCGTTGATGACGTAGTCGTCGCCGTCCTTGACGGCCTTGGTCTTGATGCCCTGCAGGTCCGACCCGGTGCCCGGCTCGGTCATGGCGATCGCGCCGACGATCTCACCCGAGGCCATCTTGGGCAGCCACTGCTGCTTCTGCTCCTCGGTGCCGTAGGCGAGCAGGTAGTGCGCGACGATGCCGCTGTGCACCGGGTTGCCGAGGCTCGGCGCGAGCCCGCGCACCTGCTCGGTCAGCACCACGGCCTCGTGCGCGAAGGTGCCGCCACCGCCGCCGTACTCCTCGGGGATGCTCAGGCACAGCAGCCCGAGCTCGCCGGCGCGGTTCCAGAGCTCACGGTCGACGTGGTGCTGGCGTCCCCACCGGTCCTCGTTGGGTGCGCAATCCTTCTCGAAGAAGCGGCGCGCCAGATCGGCGAGCGCGTCCAGGTCCTCGTCCATCCACGGCGAGCGATGCAGGGCCACGAGTTGAACTCCTCTGTTCGTGTCGGCTCTGATCGAACGGTAGGACGGTATTGCCACCGCGCCAATGACCGGCTCGCTCGAATTCTTGACCGTAGTGCTTGAGCGTCCAGTGGGTGCTACGCCGTGAGTGCGCGGCAGGGTTCAGTGCTGATACGAGCCGGGCGCGCTCCCGGTCCAGCGCCGGAAGGCCCGCGAGAACGCGCTGGCCTCGGAGAAGCCGAGCCGCCGGGCCAGCGCGGAGACGGTCTCGTCCCCGCGCACCAGGCTCGCGATGGCGGCGTCCCGCAGGATCTGCTCGCGGATCTCGCGCAGCGAAGTGTGTTCCTCGCGCAGCTTGCGGCGCAGGGTCGGCGGGCTCATGGCCAGTTCGGCGGCGATGTCGTCGGCGCCGGGCCAATCGCCGTCCAGCCCGCGCTGCAGGATGTGCCGCACCCGTGCGGCCAGCGAGATCGAGTAGTCCCGCGGGCCCAGCACGCCGGACGGGGCGTTGCGCAGGAACGCCTGCAATTCGTCCTCTCCGCGATCGATCGGGTGATCGAGCAGCGCGGCGTCGAACACCAGGGTCGGCGCGGCAGCGGAAAACACCACGGGCGCACCGAAAACCACGTCGTAGTCGTCGACTTCCGGATCGTTCGGATACGGCACTTCGACCCGCCGCAACCGCAGTCGCCCGCCGATCAGCCAGGCCATGAACCGGTGGGTGATGGTGAGCATCGTGTCGATGACGATGCCCGGCGTCTGGCCGGTCATCTCGAAGCTCACCCGAGCCTCGCCCTCCCGCTCGATGAGCGTGAGGCGCGGGAGTCCCGGCAGTGAGCGCCGGAAACTCTCGAATCGGCGGACGGCCACGCCCAGGGTCGGAGCGCCGACCAGCCCGAAACACACGAGTCGCAGCGTGCCGCGCGGCATGGGCCGCAGCCCCAATCCGAGCAGTTCGTCATCGGTGGCTCGCCACAGCCGCTGCACGACCTGCACGGTTTGCTCGATGGTGACCCGGGAACGCCCTTCCGACAACAGATCCGGTGAGATCCCTGCCTCGCCGAGCATGTCGGTCATATCCCAGCCACGCTGTCCGGCGAGCTCGACAATGGCCCGAACTCGCTGGATTGGCAGGGTGCTTCCGGCCTCGGCAGACATCGCACCGACCGTATCAACCCGCGCCGCGAGTGTGCTGAGGGGTGACGCTCCGCGTGCGTGTTGTGCCGCGGCTGTCGTGCGCCGTCGATTCGGGTTGCGGGTGTGCGGTGAGGCGATACAGTCGCACAGCGCTGTATTGCGCGGTCAGGAGGGAGGACTTGGCCATGACAGATGGAAACGGGGACATCACCGAACAATCGGAGCGGCCGGACGGTCGATCGGCGGGGGAGACACCACAACCGACGTTGGATCGCTTTGTCGCGGAACATGGTCCGCTGCCCGAGGGCGCGGTGCGGAGTATCGGCGAACGGCTGGCCGCGGCGCTCGCGGCCGTACACGCCCTGCGGCAGGAGGTCGGAGATCTGCGCCCGCAGACCGTGCTGATGTACTCCGACGGGCCGCGCCTGGGACCCGCGCACCCGCCCGCCGGCGGGACCGCGAATCCGCCCGGCGAGGTATACGCGCTGGCGGGGGTGCTGGTATTCGCCGCGACAGGTCGCGCCCCGTCCGCGGACCAGGGACTCGATGACGTACCGGCAGGCTTGCGAACGGTGCTGGCGCGGTGCCTGTCCGATGACCCGGCCGACAGGCCGTCCGCGGGTGAGCTGGCGTCATCGCTGGCCGCCGCGCCGGCTGCGGAGAATACGGTGCTGCTCCCGTCGGCGGCGGGTATCGACGCGCAGACCATGCCGGTGTTGGCGGAAAGCGCTGCTGCACAGCATCATTCATCGAACAGGCTGCCGTGGACGATCACCGCCGTCTGCGGCGCGCTGATCGTGGTCGTGCTGGCCACCGTGGGAATCGTTGTCGCGCAGCGCGGTAGCGAAGGCGGCTCCGATCCGGGCGGGAACGGCGGCACGACCAAATACACCTCGGCCGGTCTCGGCGACGCCTGTGCTCTGCTCGATCAGCCCGCTGTCGAGCGGGTGATCGGCAAGTCGAACAACACCCCGAGAGGGGACATCATCGAACTGCCGATGGTCGCCGATTCGCTCAACTGCAGCACCATGCACGAGAACGGCTTCATCCTGCTGCACATCGAGGTGTCCGATCAGCTCGAGACCGTGCGAAGCCTGTATGACGGACATCGGGCCGACGGTCTCGGCACCACCGGGTCCGGTGTCACCACCGAGCAGGTGAGCGATATCGGTGAAGACGCGTATCTGGTTGTGCACGAACCGAACAAGGGCGACTCCTCGAAGATCAGTTGCATGCTCGGATTCCTCGAGGCGAATGTGGTGGCCATCGTGAACGTCTATCTGTCAGAGGATGACGGCACCACCCGAGACGAGTTGGAGGCGATCTGCCGCCATCAGTCCGAAACCGTGCTCGGGAGACTGAAGTGACGCGGCACCCGACCCGGGGTGGGAGCAGATTGGCTTGGGCGGCAGCGGTGTCGAGCGTGATCGCACTCGTCGTGACGATGATCTTCGCGGCGGTGGTGCTGCTGAACGACGGCGATACCGCCGGTGGGGACCCCTACCTGCCCGGTGGTCAGCCCCCCGGCCAGGCGGTCAAGTACAAGCCGGGCAAGGTCGCGAACGCCTGTGATGCGGTGGATCTGGCCGCTATCGTGCGCCTGGGATATCCCTCGAAGGGGAAACCGCTGCACGAAGAAGTCGACGCGAACGGGACGGACGGCAGCCTGGAATGCCAGGCCGAATTCGAGAACGCGAATTTCGCCGGGCAGGCCGACTTCGGCTGGGACAACGACAACGAACTGTTCAACAGTGGCAAGGCCCGTACCATCGCGACGCCACCGGCGGACTCGACCGCCCAGGCCATCTCCGGCCTGGGCGAGTCCGCGTACTACACGCTGAGGTATGTCGGCAACGCGGCCTACACGACGATCGAAGCCGTAGTAGCGGCCAAGGACGGTAACTTGTTCGTGCGCACCACATTCAAGGTGTACGGCGCGGGCATCCGCGCCGACCGGGAGGACGTTCGCCGGCTCGCCGAGGATCAGGCGCGCATCATGCTCGAACGGCTCCGGTGAATGCGGACGTAGTCGAAGCGATAGGCCCGTATCGGGTGATCGGTCGCCTCGGCTCCGGGGGCATGGGTGATGTCCTGCTGGGCCGTTCGCCGGGTGGGCGGCAGGTCGCACTCAAGGTGGTGCACAGGCATCTGGCCCGGGACGTGGAGTTCCGGGCGCGATTCGCCCGTGAGGTGCAGGCGGCGCGCGCGGTCGGCGGCTTCTACACCGCGGCGGTGCTCGACGCCGACTGGGAGGCGTCACAGCCGTGGCTGGCCACCGAATACATCGCGGGACCTTCGCTGAAGAACCTGGTAGTCGACCTGGGTCCGCTGCCGGAGGCGTCGGTCGAGGAATTGGCGGCCGGGATCGCCGAGGCGCTGGCGGCGATCCACGCCGCCGGTGTCACCCATCGGGATCTCACACCGGGCAACGTTCTGCTCACCGAATCCGGGCCGCGCGTCATCGATTTCGGGATCGCGAAGCTGGTGGCCGAGACGCACGCCGTCACGGCCAGCGGCGCGCTCATCGGCACGCCCGGCTACATGTCTCCCGAGCACGTACTCGGCGGCGACATCGGACCCCAGAGCGATATCTTCTCGCTCGGCTCGGTGCTCACCTTCGCGGCGACCGGTCATTCTCCCTTCGAGGACAACAGCGTTGCGCTGATGCTGATGCGGGTGGCGTATTCCGAGCCCGACCTCACCGGGCTGCGTGAGGGACGGCTGTACCGAATCATAGTGTCCTGCTTGAACAAAGAGGCGAGCGCGCGCCCGTCAACCGCGGACTTGCTCGCGGCGCTGGGCGATCCTGGTTCCGAGCCGTCTTCGGCCCCGTGGCTGCCGCAGCCGATGATGCGCGCGCTGGCGGCGCCGCCGGTGATCGAGCCGCTCGCGCCGCCTCGGCACACGAAACGTCGTACGGTGCTGGCCGCCGCAGTCGCGGGGGTTCTGGTGTCGGCGGGCGCAGCCGCCGCTGTCGGCGAGCTCGTCGCCGGCAGCGGGGAGTCGACAGCTCCCGGCGAAGCGCCGAGTCCGGGTGGCTCGCTGCGATGGCGGACCGATATCGGGACGATCGGCACCGATTCCACACAGGATCCGCCCGCGGTCGACGGAACCATGGTCTTCGCCGGGAGTATCGACGGCTCGGTGTACGCGCTCGATACCGGATCCGGTGTGGTGCGGTGGAAATCAGCCATGTACCAGGATCTTTCGCACGGTCCCGTGTACGCCGACGGCAAGGTGTTCGCGGCGAACAGCGCGCGCGGGCTCTTCGCGTTCGATGCCGCGACGGGCGTCGAACTCTGGGAGAAGCCCGGGGTCAACAGTGCGATCACATCGGCCGGCGGATCGGTCTATTGTCCGAACTCGCCGCGCGGCAAAGGGCTTCTGGCTTTCGATGCCGCGACCGGGGCGCAGCGCTGGGCGGCGCTCACCGACGCGGATACGTTCATCTCCCCGATCTTCGCCGCCGATGGAGCGGTGGTGACGGTGACGGGTGGAGGCGAAGTGTGCCTGCTCGATGCTGCCACCGGCACGGTCCGCTGGCGGGTGACCGATGCGAAGAGCGAGTTCGACCGGCTGGGCACGCCGATCATTTCCGGTGGTGCCGTGTATCTTTCGACCTCGAGCACCTTCCGCGCGCTCGATCTCGGCACCGGCGCCGAGAAATGGAGATTCGATTTCGGTGGCTCGGCAACCGTGGTGCGCGACGGCACCGCGTTCGTTGTGGGCTACTCGCGGGCCTACGCCTTCGACGCCGCGGGCGGGACGGTGCGGTGGCTGTATCGGAGCGATGACCCGCTGTCGGACGCGCTCGCGGTGGGAACCGACTCGGTGTATCTCGCGACGGCCGACAAGATTCTGTCGCTGGCCATCACATCCGGTGAGCAACGGTGGGCCTACGGGGCACCGGGCAAGCTCGGCGGCGTCGTCTTCGGATCGGGCGCCGTGTACGCGGGCTGCGCCGACCGCCATCTCTACGCGATCAACGCATGACCACCCCGCAATCCCCGCCGCCGATTCACGCTCTGGCCGTGGGAGATCCGCCGGCTATCGGCAGCTATCGGCTGCTGGGCAGGCTCGGGGCGGGCGGAATGGGCGAGGTCTTCCTCGGCATCTCGCCGGGCCGCCGATTGGTCGCGGTCAAGGTGGTACACCCGCACCTGTCACGCGATCGGGAGTTCCGGCAGCGCTTCGTGCGCGAGGTTCGGGCCGCGCGGGCGGTCGGCGGTTTCTATACGCCGGCGGTCGTGGACGCCGATGTCGATGGGCCGAGACCTTGGAGCGCAACGGAATACATCGCCGCACCCGCGCTCGATGGGGTGGTGACGAGGTTCGGTCCGCTGCCGGCCGACTCGCTCCGGGAACTGGCCCGCGGGATGGCGGAGGCGCTGGCGGCAATTCACGCCGCCGGCGTCGTGCACCGCGACCTGAAACCGTCGAATGTGCTCGTCGCCGCGGACGGGCCGCGTGTCATCGATTTCGGGATCGCCCACTCCCTGGGTGACGGGGCGACGGTGACCATGACCGGCGGGGTGATCGGCACGCCCGGATTCATGTCGCCGGAGCAGGCTCGGGGTGATTTCGCGGGCCCGGCCGGCGATGTGTTCTCGCTGGGCTCGGTGCTGGTCTACGCGGCGTCGGGCCGTGGCCCGTTCGGTGACGGCGACGCGGTGGCGTTGCTGATGCGGGTCGCGAACGGCTTCCCGGACCTATCGGGCGCACCGCCCGGCAGCCTGGGAGACCTTGTCGCACAGTGTCTCGCGCCCAATCCGTTAGATCGGCCGTGTCCGGGTGACATGCTCGACTTCCTGAACCGGTCCGTGGCGCCCGCGGTCGGCGGCTGGCTGCCGCCGGCGGTGGCGGACGGCACCCTCGCCTACTCTCGAGCACTCGCGGACATGACCGCGCATGCCGACCTCACGGCCCCGGCCGCCGATCCGCGGCGGGCCCGCTCGGTGGCCGTCGCGCTGGCCCTGGTGGCGGTGATCATGCTGTTGGTGGCGGGTGGTCTCACCTACATCGTGCTGCGTCGCGACAGCGACAGCGTGGTGACGGCGAGCACCTCGCCCCCTGTGACGACAACCGCCGTCGCGGGCCCGGTCCGGATTCCGGTCCAGCTGAATCCGCTGACCGTGACGTTGTCGGCGGACGGTACCCAGCTCTTCGCGGTCGGTGTGCTCGGTGGCGTGCAGGTTCTCGACCTCCGGACGAACACCGTCCTCCGAACGATCCGGTTCACGACCGGCTTGTTCGAGGAGGCCGTCGTCGCGCCCGACGGCCGCCGGATCTACGTGCCCTCGGTCGAGCGGAACGTCATCCGCATCCTCGACGGGGAGACCGGCGCGCAGATCGGTGAGCTCGGTCCGGTCCGGTCACCGCGGCGGCCCGACGTCTCGGCCGACAGCGCCCTGGTCTACGTCCCCGACGGCAACGGCGTCACTGTTTTCGATGCGAACACCAAAGCTCCTACGGGAGAGCGCATTCCGACCGCACGCACCCCGGGGGAGACTCGGCCCCTGCGCGACGGGAGCAAGTGGATCATCCTCGAGTACAGCATGGCGAACCAGCCGAAGAACGACATTTCCTTCTACCGGCCGGGGGCCGGCTCGGTCACCACGATGGACGTGGGCGTGCGCACCCGAAACCTGGCCGTATCCGCCGACGGCACGCGCGCCGCCGTGACCACCTGGACGGCCAACAAGGTGTTCCTCATCGACCCGGTAACCGAGACCGTCACCGGCACGGTGGATATGGGTACCGGGGTCTCGGGCGTAGCCCTCTCCGCCGACGGCTCCCGCGCCTACGTCGCCACCGAGTCCACCGCCACCGTCTCGGTGATCGACACCGCCACGGCGGCGGTAATCGACACCGTCCGGGTGGAAGAGGACCCCCAGGGCCTGGCCATATCCACCGGCAATCGCCTCTATGTCGCCAACGCCGGCTCCAGCTCCATCTCGATGGTCACTCTCGACTGAGCCGGACCGCCCGGACCACTCCGCGCGACACCCGGATCACCGCGATTAGGTTCTGCCGCCCCGGGGTGTGTAATGTTCCCTTCACCCGACGCGGGGTGGAGCAGCTCGGTAGCTCGCTGGGCTCATAACCCAGAGGTCGCAGGTTCAAATCCTGTCCCCGCTACTAGGTAAAACGGCCCGGAACCAGCTGGTTCCGGGCCGTTTTCGCGTTCATTTGGCATCACGTTTGGCATCATTAGCCAAACTCAGTTTCATGGGTTCGATGCTGTCTCAGGGGTTCTGCGGCGTCCCAGCATGTACGCGGCGGCACGAGCGGCGGCGTCCTCGTCCTGGCCGGGCAGGACATGTTGGTAGACGCTCATGGTGAAGGCGACATCGGCGTGACCGATGCGCTGGCTGACGACCTTCGGATTGATTCCGGCGCGCAGGGCTCTGGTGACGTACGTGTGGCGCAGGTCGTCGAAGCGGATCTCGGGCAGTCCAGCGTCGGCAGCCAGTCGTTTGAACCGCTCTCGGATCGAATCCGGGTGCACGGGTCGGCCGTCTTCGTAGGTGAAAACCAGGTCGGTGTCACGGAAGTCGTCACCGTAGAGGGCGAGCTCGGCGTCTTGGATGGCTTGCCACACGCGAAGTGCATCGACGGTCTCCTCGTCGAGCGCTATCAGGCGTTCGGAGTCTTCGGTCTTGACCTGAGCGTCCTGCGCTCGTCCAGACACGACTACTCGACCCTGATGCACTGACAGTGTCCCAGCGTCGAGATCCAAGGAAGGCCAACGGATTCCACAGATCTCGGCGCGACGCAGCCCGGTGGTCAGCTCCAGTCGGAACAGCGCGTAGAACCGGTCGAAGCAGATGCTGTCCATGAACCGGGTGGCCTGCTCCGGTGTCCATACCGGCCGTCGAGACTTGGCCACGCGAGGTGGCTTCGCGTTGTCGACGAGATACTTCCAGGCAACGGCATCAACGAGTGCCCGATGGATGGCGAGGTGGATGTTGCGGACGGTTTTGGGTTCCAGCCCAGCTGGTTTCGGGGTCGGGATTCGTCCAGCCTTGTAGCGGCGCACAGCGGTACGGGCAGCATGGATGGTGACGGCACAGGCGTCGGTGATCTCGCGTGGTGTGGGCTGCTGGCCACGCTTGGTCGCCTTTGCCCAGTACTCGTACATGCGAATGTTGTTGTCGGGCTTGATACGTCCATCGGCCAGGAGTTGGGTATAGAACTTCACCAGCATTGGCGCGGTCAGCTTCTGCAGCTCACCGTCACCGAGGTGGGGGACAACGTAGGCGTGGATGAATGCCTGCCAGTTGTCGTAGGTGGTGGCGTCAACGAGCATCTTGATGCGGGCAGCCACTCCTCGACTAAGAACGCCCAGACGTTGATCCTCACTTGAGCGCGCCGGCCAGAGTGTTCTGCCGCCCGGACGTGGACAGCTTGCCCACCAGCAGCGAGGCGGTGGCATGCATGCTGAGCAGGCGGTTCCGCTGACCTAGGTGTACTGAACATGGACAACTGGGTGGGCGGGCGCTGGGATGGGTCGCCGTGGATTGCTCGTTGGAGTCGATGGTGAGGTATCGATTGTTGGCTAACTGGACTGTGTCGCAGGTCTTTCGGGGGTTGGCCATCTAGCCCTCGAACTGCCTCGACAGACCGCACGACGTAACGCTGGTGCAGCGGCCGCACCAACTGCTCGGGTGGAAACCGGCTTGGTGCGGCCTGGCCGAAATCGGATTGGATAGCCGGGATCGAGGCGCAATAATGGGCTGGCTCGGCCGCAGCCTGATAAGCGGTCGTTCACGGCAGATCCTGGCCAACAATGAAAGGAGACTGTCGGTTGCCGACATCGCCCTATGAGGTCCTCGACCAGTTGGTTATCGACACCGCGAAGATGGGATGGGCAACAACGACGATGTCCCTGTCTCTTCTGAAAGGTTTTGCGCGCGAGCGTGGATGGGAACCGATCGCGACCAGACGGGGTGACTCGGCGGTGTCGAAGCTAAAACCGACTGTCGCGTCAGAGGCCCCGGCCCGGTCGATCAGCGCGACAGTTGGATTGGACGCTCAGCTACTGCATGTGGACGGCGCGCATATACCCGCTATGCCAGATGTCGTCGTAATGCATTTCGAGACAGTGAATTTGACAGCCACCAGGATCTGGAGTCCGGGGTTCGAGGTAGTCCGTTCCTCTCCCGTGCAACATGGTGTGTTCATTGTCGGTACCGGTCGCGACACCTTTCTCGCCTGTGCGGCCGACGACAACGGGCTGCGGTTCGATCCGTATTGCATGACGCCCGCTGACAGGCGGTCACAGGAAGCGTTTACCTTGCTTACGTCGTATGGTGATGTCCACGAGCATGCCTGGGATGAGCCGGACAAGCTTCTGCTCGTGCGAAACCGCATGGTTCTGCATGGCCGTGCGAAGGCCGTAGACGGGGAAGACCGTGAGCTGAGCAGGATCGGCTACAGGACGGGGCCGTTGAAGTGACGACTCCGTATGGCTATGAGCAGTTCTGGATCAAGGCAAAGCTCTTCCTTAATAGGGCTATGGACCCGTCGAATGACAGGACCGAGGATGAGAAGCAGCTCTGGGCTGCTTTGGCGCTCGAACTGCTCGCCAAGGCGGCTCTGTGTAAAGTCTCGCCCATCCTCGTCGCCGAACCGACGGAGGATGGGTCGCATGTGCTGAAGGCGGCCGGGCTGATCGAGGGAGACGCGCACTTCACGACGGCGCGGGCATCAACGATCTTCAAGCGGTGCCAGAAGGTATTCCGTCCCTTCAGTGAGGAAGAAGCCTCGAAGATCTCCTCAGGGCGAAACGAGTACCTTCATGGTGCAGCGCTGGGGATCACAGGTATCCCCGCGCACGCGTGGTGGCCCAGGTTTTGGGCGCAGGCGAACATCCTGTTGACCGCGCAGGGGACCGATATCTCGCTGCTGGTTGGGTCCGAACGCGTCAACAAGGTTGAAGCCCATCTGGCACAAAACAAGAAGAACATCGAGCACCAGCTCACGTCGCGGATCGAGGCCGCGAAGCTCTCACTGGCTCGATTCCGGGAGGGGCGAATGAGTGGCAGTGAACAGGCGAAGTGGCAGGCTTGGCCGCGCTGGACACCAGTCCTGGAGTACAGCGCGGAAGCAACCTGTCCGGCATGTTCGAGCGTCGGCAGGTTGGAGGGTAGTGAGATCGTCGATCGTCGGGTGACTCATTACGGTGCTGACGAGCGCGATCACTTCGTTGGAACGATTGCCGAAATCGATGTCAGTTCTGACTACTTCAGCTGTCCGACTTGCCATCTCGTGCTCGACAAGTTCGAGCTGATCATGGAGTCGGAACTGGGTGAGGAGGGCTTCACTGTCGAAGTCGATCCGGAGGACCTGGAGGCTTGGTTCGAGCCCGAGTATGGCAACGATTGAAGGGCAGACGCTATGGACCTCCAACCGCTGGCATCGATCTCGTGAGATGACGGACCGCCGACCGACGCGGCGTCCTAACGGTGTAGGCGGGACGACCCCGGCACCCCATGGCAACTGGACCAGGGACCGGGGTCTCACCGATTGCTGGGGCACAGGTGGCCCGCATCGCATCGAACTGTTGCAATCCCTAGCCGGTGGTCGCCATCGGTACATAGGTCCCGGAATGGCCATGCCGAAGAAGTTGTCGTTGCCCGGCCACCGCCGTACACGGGAGTGGTCGGCCGACAACCCGCAGACGAGGAAATCGCTGGTCACTGGCTGGGATTTGGCATCAAATTTGGCATCACGACAGGGCGGGACCCAGCGGTCGGGGTGGACTCAGGCGGACATCGTGGACGATGGATATTCCGCTGACCTGTGGAGATAGGACGCAGCGGTACATGGTGACACGTTCGGAACTGTTTCCTGTAGGCTCATAACCCAGAGGTCGCAGGTTCAAATCCTGTCCCCGCTACTACAGGATTACGGCCCCGGAACACTTGTTCCGGGGCCGTATTTCGTTGTATCGGCCCCGAATATTGCAGGAGCCGAACGGGTTCCCCTGCCCCCGGAACTAGGGGCACAACGCCGGTATCACCGCCTCACTTGCGAACGATAGTGTTCGTGGACCCGGGTATCCGGGACGACGGATGGAGTGACACGTGAGTGGAGGAACCATGCTGGGTCGTCGAATCGCCTGGGGTGCACAGTGTGTGGTGGCGGCGGGTGCGGCCGTGGCGTTGACCGCCGCGCCGGCCTCGGCGGCCGAGGTGATCGACCTGGGGATCGGGTTCAGCAACGGAACCCTTTTCGTCGGGGGAACATATGCGTTGAGCGCGACGGCCACCGGCGGCGCCATGGGATCGGTGGCGATGTTGCCTTTCGTTCCCGGCGGTGTCGTGTTTGAGGACAACGGGGTCTGCGTCGGCACGGCCAAGCCGTCGTACGCGAGTTCGGCGTCGGTGAACTGGACGCCGAGCGTTGTCGGTGAGCACACCCTCACCGCCACGTACGAGGGCAGCCGCAAGACGATCGTCGTCAACGTGGTGCCGCTCGCCGACGGGACGACGAGTGTGCCCGCGAAGCCGGGCAACTGCTCGCTCACCGGCAGCGCATAGCTCCCGGCGCGCCGGACTGGCAACCCACGTCGCAGTTCGAATCCGGCGGTCACCCTGGGCATCTCGGTCCCGGTCGGCTCGACCGCGAAGGAATCGGCGACTCACGATCTCCGACTCACCCGGAAGCCGGGCGGGCCGGAGATCGTTTTTCGGTCAGGTGTGCGCGACCGGCGAACGCGCCGACTGTTCGTCGCGCGCTGCCGATTTCGGGATCAGCGCGGTGGCGATCAAGCCCAGCAGCACGAATCCCGCTGCGAGATAACCACCCAGCTCGATCCCGTCGGTCATCGCGATACGGCCCGCTTCCGCGATCGGCGCGGTCTGCGGTTGTGCCGCATACCCTTCGATCGCCGCGCCCGCGCTGTCGGTGATCGCCTGCGCGTGCGCTTCCGCCTGGGCGGCGGGTATGCCGTCCGCGCTGAGGTGGTTGGTGACCTGCGATCCGAGCGTCGTGAAGAAGACCGTGGTCAGGACCGCGATCCCGAGCGCCGAGCCGAGTTGGCGGAACGCGCTCTGGATGCCGGAGGCCTGGCCGTTGTCGGTGTCCGGGATGTCGGCCAGAACGACATTGGTGACCTGAGCCGTCGCGAACCCGACACCGATGCCGTACAGGCACAGGATCAGTGCCAGTGACCACCACGAGTTGTCCGGTGCGGCGAACAGTGCCAGCGCGCCCAGGCCGACGACCTCGAAGGCCAGACCGAGCCGGACCAGGTTCACCGGCGATACGTTCTTGTCGGCCAGGCCGAAGCTGGCGCCGCTGGCGATGAAGCTGCCGATGGCGATCGGCACCAGCGCCAGGCCCGCCTGCAGCGCGCTGTAGCCGAGGGTGAACTGCAGCCACAGCGGCAGCACCGCGACGATGCCGAACTCTCCGAGCCCGATGATCAGCGTGGCGATGTTGCCGTTGCGGAACGATGCCAGCCGGAACAGGCTCAGGTCCATCAGTGCCTTGTCGGCGTCGCCGGCCCGGCGCAGGGCCGCCTGCCGCCCCAGGAATCCGGCGAGCGCGGCCACGCTCAGCACGAGCGCGATCAGTACCGGCGACGGGCCGCTGTCCCAGGTGAAGCCGCCGATCTCCATCGGATGCTCGGTGGTGATCCAGCCGTACACGCGGCCCTCGACCAGCCCGAAGGCCAGCAGGCCCAGGCCCAGCACCGACAGCACCGACCCCGGGATGTCGAGCCGTCCCGGCACCCGGGGCGAGCGCTCGATGCACGCCAGCACGCCGATCACGATCACCACCGCGAGCGGGACGTTGATGCCGAAGGCCCAGCGCCACGACACGTGCTCGGCGAGCCAGCCGCCGAGCAGCGGGCCCAGCGCGGCCGCCGCGCCGATGGTGGAACCCCAGACGGCGAACGCCTGTCCGCGGGCCTTGCCGGTGAAGGTGGCATTGAGCAGCGCCAGCGAGGTCGGCAGGATCATCGCCGCACCCGCCCCCTGCAGGAACCGCGCGACGACGAGTAGTCCGCCACCGGGTGCGAGACCGGCCAGGATGCTGGTGACGCCGAATACGACCACGCCGGCCACGAAGACCCGCCGCGCGCCGATGATGTCGGCGACGCGGCCGACCACCAGCAGCAGCGCCGCGAACACGATCGCGTAGGACTCCTGAATCCATTGCGCCTCAGTCGAATCCGTATTCAGATCTTCGATGATCGACGGGATGATCACGTTCACGATCGTGGTGTCGACCACGATCAGCGCGACGCCGAGAGCGATGGCGAGCAAGCCGAGCCAGCGCAGCAGCGGCGTCTTCGCCGCCACCTGCGGCTCGCCGGTCTCCGTTTCGTTCATTAGCTGCCTACTTCCATGATGGAATTATTCCACGGCGAAAGTACATACGGCCGGAGTAGGTTGTCAAACGGTGTCATCGGTGTCACGCCGGTGCGAGAAAGGTGGGCGAGGGGCACATGAACCACCCGGTTGAGCGGGCTCAGCAGGATCAGCTGACCGAGGGTCTGCGCGCCTACGGCGCGAACTATCGGGAGTTCAGCCGGCGGTTCGCGACGTGGCTGGGTCTGCATTCCACCGATGCCGAGGCGCTGATCGAGATCCTCGGCGCCGAGGAACGCGGCGCGGCCCTGTCGCCCGCCCGCCTGAGTGAACGGATCTCGCTGTCCCAGCCCGCCACGACGGCGCTGCTGAATCGGCTCGAACTGGCCGGCCATGTGGTGCGCACGCGCGAGCACAGCGACCGGCGCGTCATCACCCTGCGCGGCAGTTCGGAGGTGCACGAGCTCGCCGACGAGTTCTTCCGCCCGCTCGGCGAGCAGGTCGCCGCCGTCATGGCCCGGCACTCGCCCGAGCAGCTCCGGCGGTTCGAGAAATTCCTGCTCGAGCTGACCGGCACGATGAACAGTCAACTCGCCCAGCCGCTTCCGCCCGCTCCGTTCGGAGATGCTCGGGGCGACTGAGCATCACGGATTCGGCGTGCGGCCGATCCAGGCGATCAGGTCGGCCTCCACCTCGTCGCGGTTGGTCTCGTTGAGGATCTCGTGCCGGGCCCCGGGATACACGCGGTAGGTGATGTCGGTCAGCCCGGCCGCGCGGTATCGCTCGATCAGCAGGTCGCTCGAGCGCAGATCGTCGTTGAGCGGATCGTGATCACCCACCATCACGTAGACGGGCAGGTCGGTGGGAATGGTCGTCGGCGTCGAAAGCCGTTCGGCGGCAACGGTCGCCAACAGCGCCATGTTCGCCGGATCGATTTCGAACCCGCACCACGGATGCGCCACATACGCGTCGACCTGCGCCTCGTCGCGGCTGATCCAGTCCGCCGTGGTGCGGGTGGGCTGGAAGCGAGCGTTGAACAGCCCCGCCAGATCCCCGCCGGCCGCGGCGATCATGGCGAACAGCCGGTCGACCGCGGTGGTGCCGCACAGCACGACATCGTCGACGAGGGCCGAGTGCTCGAGAATGTACTGCTGAACCGCGAACGATCCGAGGCTGTGTCCGAACAGGACGACGGGGATCCCGGCGTGCCGGGTGCGCAACAGCCCGGTGAGTGTCACGAGGTCCTCGACCAGGAGATTCCACCCGTTCTCGCCGAGGTCGCCGGGGGTCCCCGTGATGCTGTGGCCGTGCCCGCGATGGTCCGGGGCGTAGACGGCGTATCCGGCGGCGGCGAGTCGCTCGGCGAGGTGACTGTAGCGGGCGGCGTATTCCCCCATTCCATGCGCGATCTGCACGATCCCGACCGGCTCCCGGCCGGCCGGCAGCCAGTCCCGGACGTGGATGAGGGCGCCGTCACTGCTGGTGAAGGTGAACATGGGGGAGGCTCCTGCGACGTCGAAGGTGGAACATCGCCGAAATCGTCGCAGAGATGTGGTCGCGCTCCCATGGATCCGGGGACAACATCGTCGGTCCGCCGACTGTTCTGCGCAACAATCGCGAACCGGTAACCTGCGGAAATGCCTCGCACCACGCCGCCGGAAGAAATCGTCGAAGTCGCCGGGCTGCTGCTGGAGACCATCGATGATCTCGGGCTGCGGCTGGCCCGGCGCTTCCTCGTCGAACTCGACACCTACCGCAACGAGGCGCAGGTCCCCTTCGACACCGTTCGCACCTCCTGCACGCGCAATCTCACCCTGATGCTGCGGCATTTCACCACCACCGCACCGGTGGACCCGGAACCGCCCAGGGAGACCGGGCGACTTCGCGCACGGCAGGGCGTGCCCCTGGCCGAAACCCTGCACGCCTTCCGCATCGGATTCGAATTCCTGTGGTCCGAACTGGTTTCCGCCTCGCGACGCCACCCCGCGGTCACCGATTCGATGCTCGTCGCCCTCGCCGCGGAGGTCTGGGCGCTCTCGGGTGAATACGCTGTCGCCGTCGCGGCCGCCTACCGGGAAACCACCACCGAACTGGTACTGCAACGCGAACATGAGCGCTCGGTACTGGTCGAGGCGCTGTTCACGGGCATGATCGCCGACCCGGTCACCCTCGGTGAGGCGACCCGCATCCTCGGCCTGCCGCCGACCGGCCGCTATGTCGTCGTCGCCGCGGCGGTACCCGCCACCGGCCGCGAAGCCCTACCCGGCATCGAAATAGCCTTGCGCGCAGCACAAATCACCTCCGCCTGGCGATTGCTGCCCGACCAGCAGATCGGCGTACTCGCTCTGCCCGAATCCCGGGAACCAGTGGCACTGAAGGCATTACGGGCCCATCACACCCGCGTGGGCATCAGTCCGCCCTACGACGCCCTGCCCGAGACGCCCCGGGCACTGCATTTCGCCCGCCTCGCCCTCGCCGGTCTGCGCGACCGCCCCCGCGGCGTGGCCCGCTTCGATGACGACCCCCTCGCCATGCTGATCGCCGCGGCGCCGATAGAGGCCGAACGGATGACCCGGGTCGCACTCGGCCCACTGCTGGCTCTGCCCCACGAAGAACGCGAACGCCTGTTGCAAACCCTCCGCACCTGGTACGCCGAGAACGGCTCCGCCGCCGACACGGGCCGCACACTCTTCCTGCACCCGAACTCCGTCCGCTACCGCCTGCGCCGCATAGAGGAGGTCACCGGCCGCTCCCTCGCCGACCCCCGGGCGGTCCTCGAGCTCGGGGCCGCCCTGCGTGCGCTGCCCCATCCGAATCCCGGTCTGTGACAGACTTATCCGCCCGCTGGATCCCTCGAGGTCCCGGCCCGGCAACACTCTGCGATTCGGTCGAAATCGAAGTAGCGGTGCAGGGCCGGGCATCCACGACCCGGTGTCGTCGTCAGTGGGTGGCCGCGGGTTCCGGGGCGGGGGCCAGGCTGTGCAGGGCCTCGGTGAGGGTCGCGAGGAGGGCGTCGGCGCGGGCGGGGGTCAGCAGGCCCTCGACGTAGCCGAGATTCAGGGTGAGGGCGGTGGGGCCCGCGCCGACCGTGAGCATCATCATCCCGCTGATGGACATGCCGGAGAGGAACTCGGGGTCCGAGACTTCCCACGGCCCGATGCGGGTGGGGAAGTCGTGGGTGTCGAGGTGGGTGAGGCAGAGGTTGCCGGGGCCCCGGGCATCTAGGAGTTCGACCGTCTTGTCGGAGTGGGCCGGGGTTTTGGGGGTCATGAACGCCATGCTGCCCAGGTTGGCGAGGTGCTGGCGTTTGCCCACCCGGGTGGTGAAGTCGGCGTCGAAGGCCGCGGCGGTGTCCCACAGGGGTTTCCCGGCCGGCGTGGGCAGTGCGATCATCGCCTGGTAGGCGCCGGTCCGGGTGTCGTCCAGCGGGGTGTCGAGCTGCTCGCGGAACAGCACCGAGACGCCGACGGGGTAATTCGCCTGCGGCGCTCCGGCATCCGAGCCCGCCGCCCGGGCCAGCGCGGCGGCGACCACGCTCGGCAACGCGACGCCGCGGTCCCGGCACTCCCGCAGGAGTGCCTCGTACCGGGGTCCGTCGATCACGCTCCGTGTCAGCCTGGTGAAGCGTTGCGCGGGAGCCGATTCGGCACTGGCACTCAGGCGCACCGGCTTGGCGCGCAGGTCGCGCAGTCCGTCCGCCGCCAGTCGGCCCAGTGACCTGCCCGTGCCCCGCACACCGCGGAAGGGCTTGGGGAACAGGTCCTCCGGCCCGGGCGGTGCGGGGACCTCCGCCACCCAGCCGGTGTTTCGATCCGCGGCGAGTTCGAGGACCTGGCGGGCGAACGACAGGATGGTCACCGCGTCGGCGATGACGTAGGTGGAGGTCAGGATCAGGTCGTGCACGTCGGGGGCGACGGTGACCAGTACGGCGCGCAGCAGGGGTGCGCCGTCGGCGAATCGGTCCCGCAACTCGGTGTCGATCTCGGCGGTCCAGTCGCCGGATGCGACCTCGCGCAAGGGAATCGGCCGCATCTCGATGGGGAAGAAGCGCGGATTGCGGCCCTCGTCGCTGTGCACCACGGCGCGCAGCATGGGATGGCGGCGGGCCAGCGCGTCCAGCCCGATGCGCACCGCGCCCGCGTCGAGGTCGCCGGTGACGCGCACCCGCGACACGATGTGCAGGGGCGCTACCTGATCCGCGGTCCAATGCCACCGTTCCAGCACCGACAGCGGACGCGGCAGTGCCGCAACGGGTTCCGGATCGCCCAGCCCCGGCCAGGTCATCGGCTCGGCGAGATTGTCGCGCAGCTTGCTTTCGTTGCCCCGCGCGATGAACCTGTTCCGGACGGCGATCATCGCCCGGTTGCGGGTCTGTTCGAGCCGGCCCAGCTTGCGGGAACCGTCGACGAGCATGGTGGTCCGTGGAATTCGGCGCTGCTCGTAGGCGCGCAGCCCGGCCTCGGCGTCAGCGTGGGTGGCCAGCGCGTGCGCCAGGACCACCGCGTCCTCGATCGCGGAGTTCGCGCCCTGCCCGAGACTGGGCAGCATCGGGTGGGCCGCGTCGCCGAGCAGGGTGACCCGGCCCCGGCCCCACGAGGTCAGTGGTGGCCGGTCCTGCGAGGGCAGCGCGAGGATGTCGGATTCCGGTGTGGCGGAGATGATCTCGCCGATCTCACCGGACCAGCCCTGGAACCGGGAGAACAGATCCTGCTTGCCGTGCGGCCAGTTCGCGGCCAGTTCGCCGGTGGTGGTCATGGTGCCCCACCAGTAGACGTTGCCGTGCCCGATGTCATGGATGCCGAACCGCATGCCGCGACCCCAGTAGTGGATCGAGGCCCCGGGTTCGATCGCCGGATGACTGAACGGAACCAGCGCCAGCCAGCAGACGAATTCGCCCGTGCGCGGCGGTTCGGCGCCGTGCAGCTGGGAGCGGATGGCCGAGTTGATCCCGTCCGCGCCGATCAGTACATCGGCGTCGAGCGTGCGGCCGTCCGCGAAACTCACCTGAACTCCGTCGGCGGTCTCGGTGAAACCCGTTGCCTCCGCGTTAAGTTCGACTCGAAGATCGGGGCCGCAGGCGGCCAGTAGGACGTCGTGCAGGTCCTTGCGGGCCAGCGCCACCGAGGGGGCGCCCAGTTCGATGTCGATGGGCGCCACGTCGATGCGTCGCATGTCCGAGCCGTCGGGGCGGCGGAAGGTGAACGAGCGGGCGCGGCCGCCCACCTTCAGCAACTCCTCGTCGATGCCGAGATTCAGGGTGCGCAGAGCGTTCATCGCGTTGGACTGCACCGACAGGCCGAATCCGGCGGCGCGCAGTTCCGGGCCGCGCTCGCAGAGCACCACGTCGATTCCGGCGCGCCGCAGCGCGGCGACCGCGGTGAGACCGCCGATGCCTGCTCCGACGACGATCGCGGACTTTTTGGGAGAGTTCACGGGGTTTCCTTGCTGTGTCACGGAATTCGATGCTTTCACGAGGTGGTCGCGGCCGCCCGCTGGAGAAGTCTGGTCAGCTGGGTGGCGACCTCGGTGACGTGCGGATGCTGGATCAGGGTCAGGTGGTCGCCGGGCACCTCGATGACCTCGAGATGCCCCGCCGCGTAGGCGTCCCAGCCGTTGGTCGGGTCGCGGTGCAGGGTGCCGGCCGAGTCGTGCGCGGGGCGCAACACCTGCGGCAACGGCTCGGCGGCCCGCAGCAGGGTGATGTCGCCGTCGTACGCACGCGGCCGATACCCGTCGATGGCCCGCCAGCCGCCGGCGAACACCTCGAACAGCCGCCGCACGAGCTCCCGCGAACCGGCGGGCGGGAGCACCCCGGACGCGATGGCGGTGGTGAGGATGAAATCGAAGACCTGGTCATCGTTTTCGAGCTCGGCGGGAATCTCGACCACGGGTGTGTCCGCGCCGCGCGCCAGCCACAGCAGCTCCCACAGGAAGAACTCGTGGAGGTTGTGGCGCGGGATCGGCTTCCCATCACCGTGCCGGACGGTCATGGTGTCGATGAGGGCCAGCGTTGCGACCTCGTGGCCGGCGGCGGTCAACTGCTGCGCCATCTCGAAGGCCACCATGCCGCCCAGCGACCAGCCGCCCAGGTGATAGGGGCCCGCGGGCTGTACGCGGCGCAGCGCCGCGATGTAGCCGCGGGCCATGTCCGCGAGGGTGTCGACCGGGGTGCTGCCGGGTGCGAGCCCGGCGGCCTGCAAGCCGTACAGCGGCTGCCCGTCGGGCAGCTGTTTGCTCAATTCGACGTAGCAGAGCACGTTTCCGCCGATCGGATGCACCAGGAACAGCGGAGCCGCGGTTCCTTCGCGCAGCACCACCAACGGATCGAACTCGGCATCGGCATCGCGGCCCAGTCGTGCGGCCAGGGCGGCGACCGTGGAGCCGGTCGCCAGCGCCGATACCGGCAGCGATACCCCGTAGCGCTGTTCGATGGCGACGATCAATCGCATCGCCGTGAGCGATGTGCCGCCGAGCGCGAAGAAATCGTCGTACACGCTCACCTCGGGCAGCCCCAGCGCCTCGGCCAGGAGCGCGGCGAGTCCGGCTTCGAGCGGCGTGCGCGGCCGGACCGGATCGGCGGCGGCGGTGGCGGGCAGCGCCATACCGGCGAGCACCCGGTCCGCCCGCTTGCCGCTGGGGGTCAGCGGCATGGCGTCCAGCCACACCAGGCGACTGGGGATCATGGGCTCGGGTAGCCATTCCCGCAGTGCCGTAAGCAGTTCCGGCTCGTGGACATCGGCGCCGGATCCGACCAGGAAACCCACCAGCCGGGTCTGCGCGCTGGAGGCCGCGGGGGCGGTGTGCGCCACCACCGCCACCTCGGTGACGCCCGGCAGGGTGGCGGTGGCACGGATCAGCGCCAACTCCACCTCCATCGGCTCCACCCGGTGCCCGCGGATCTTGACCTGGCCGCCGCGGCGGCCGTCGCTGATCACGGCTCCGCCGGCCTGCCTGCGACCGAGATCTCCGGTCCGGTACATCCGCCGTCCCGGTGCGAACGGGTGCGCCAGGAAGGCCGCGTCGGTGAGGTCGGGCCTATGTTCGTACCCGTCGGCGAGTGCCGCACCGGCAAGGTAGATCTCGCCGGGCACGCCGTCGGGCACCGTGTGCAGCTGTTCGTCGAGCACCAGGATCTCCACCCCGTCGATGGCCGTGCCGATCGGCGGCAGGTCCGGGAACAGGGCGGGATCCCCGGACATGGTGTAGCTGGTGGCGACGTGAGTTTCGGTGGGGCCGTACTGGTTCTCCAGCACCACGTCGGTGCCCGCCGCGCACAGTGCCCGGATCTCGTCGGTGACGCGCAGCTGTTCACCGGAGGAGATGATCACCCGCAGGGCGGCGGGGGCGGCGTCCAGGCGAATCGCGGCCTCGGCCAGCTGCTGCAGGGCCACGTACGGCAGGAAGATTCGCTCGGCGCCGGTGGCGCCCAGCAGCCGCGCCAGTGCGGGCAGGTCGCGCCGTTGCTCCTCGCCGAGCAGGATCAGCCGCCCGCCGCCGCACAGCGTCGAGTAGATCTCCTGGAAGGAGACGTCGAACGACAGCGGCGCGAATTGTGTTGTCGCGGGCGCACGGTCGAGCCCGGCGAGCAGACCACTTCCGGTCGACAGCTGCCAGCGCACCAGATTCGCCAGTGCTCGATGCGGCATGGTCACGCCTTTGGGCGTACCGGTCGAGCCCGAAGTGAACAGCACGTATGCGGTGGCGGCCGGGTCCGGATCCGGCAGGACGGCGGCGGCGTCGCCGGAAATCAGCTCATCGAGGATGATCCGCGAATAGTGTTCCGGCACTTGCGCTTCGTGACCGGGACCGGTGATCACCGCGAACGGCCGGGCCTGTTCGAGCATGGCGTGCAGCCGGGCGGCCGGATAGGTCACATCCAGCGGCACACAGGCGGCGCCCGCCTTGGCGATGGCGAGCACGGTCATTATCAGTTCCGGCGACCGATCCACGGCTACGGCGATCCGGTCGCCCGGCCGTGCCCCGCGTGCGATCAGGTTCGCCGCCATTCGATTCGACGCCGCCGACAACTGCGCGTATGTCACCGTGCGGGAATCGAATTCCAGCGCGACGGCATCGGGTGTGCGTGCCGCGCGGAGATCGAACAGCTCGATCACGGTGCCGGTGTGCACGGGATCGGGCGCGCGCTCCGGGATGGGGGCGAGCGTGCCGAAGTCGGGTGTGGCGGTGAGGTCGCCGGTGAGCAGATCCAGGACCGCCAGGTAGGTCCGGCCTATGTCGCCGAGCTGATCTCGGGTGTAGACATCCGGGTCGCCGTCGATGCGCAGGGTCAGCGTGCCGTCGAGCGGGTTGCGCACGGCATTGACCAGCAGGGCGAAATTCGTGTCCTCCCGGATGTCGATGCCCAGCAGCGTCACGTCCAGCGCGTCCAGCGCCGCGCCCGCGGCGTGGAAGTGGACATAGTTGAAGGCGGTGTCGAGCACCACGCCGGCGGTGCGCTGGATCTCTGTGAGCGGGTATCGCTTGTGTGGCGCGCTGTGGCGTTCACGATCGAAGACGCCGGTCAGCAACTCCTGGCGGGTTCGACCCGAGATGTCCAGCCGCAGCGGCATCGTATTGAGGAACAGTCCGGCCATGCGTTCGGCGTCGAGGCGTTCGGGGCGGCCATGGGTGACGACGCCGGTGGTCACATCCGTGCGGCCCGACAGCAGGCCGAGCGTGCACAGGTGCGCGGCCAGCAGGACCGCCTTCACCGGAACATGCGTCGCGGCGGCCGCGTCGTCGGCCCGTGCGAGCAGCTCGCCGGGTACGGCGACGGGCAGCGAAACGCGCGCGTCGCCGGGCTCGCCGAGGGGAGTCCGATCGTGCGGGACATGCGGACGCAGGCCGGGGATGCGCGTCGCTTCCGCGCCCTCGAGTGCGCGGGCCCAGTAGTCGGCGTCGGCGGGATCCTCGATCGAGGCACGCTCGGCGCGAACGTACTCCGCGAACGACGGCAGCTCGGTGCCGGAATCGCCGAGCTGCGCGCCGCGGTAGTCGGCGAGCAACTCCGAGAGCACGGTCGCCACACTCCAGCCGTCGAGGATGGCGTGATGGAACGACAGCACCAGGTCGATGCGATCCGGGAGCCGGAACACCGCGAGATCGAACAGGCCCGGCTGCCCCAGCGGATACTGCCGCAGCCGGCGCTGCTCGACGTGGTCCCGGATATGTGCCCGGGCATCGTCCGCCGCCATCGCGCGCAGGTCGGTGACCGACATCGGTGGTTCGAGGTGGGCGTGCACCAGCTGCAGCGGCTCGGAATACGCGGCCGGTTCGAAGGATGTGCGCAGCAGCGGGTGCCGGGCCACGGTTCGCCGCGCCGCGGCGCGTAGCCGCGATTCGTCCCACGGCATGCGCAGCGAGTAGCGGAAAACGTCGTGATAGAGCGAGGAGTCGGCGCGTTCGCGGCTGTGGAACAGCATGCCCAGTTGCAGTCTGGTCAACGGATAGGCGTCCACCACATGCCCGAGCCGAGCCCGGTCGATCCCCGCGACGAGCTCGAAGGGCTCCGGCCCGGTCGCGATCGCCGCGCCGGGCCGCGCCCGCACGGCGAGCTCGGCGATCGTCGGGCTCTCGGCGATGTCGCGAGCGCTGAGCAGCAGTCCGCGTGCCTCGGCGCGAGCCCGAACCCGCAGCAGCAGAATCGAATCGCCGCCGAGATCGTAGAAGTTGTCGAAGACCGACACCGTCTCCCGGTCGAGCACCTCGCACCAGATCTGCGCCAGTTGCTGTTCCACGGGTGTGCGCGCGGCGGTGCCGGCGGCGGATTCGGGTGTGCTGTCCAGCGCGGCCAGTGCGTTGCGGTCGGTCTTTCCGCTGGGTGTCAGCGGTATCGCGTCGATGCGCGCGAACTGCGCGGGGATCATGAACTCCGGCAGTGTCTTCATCAGCTCGGCACGCATCGTGGCGGGCTCGAACTCGGCGTCGGTCACGCAGTAGGCTGCGAGATAGTCGCCGCGAGTGGGGGATTCGCGGTTGATGACCACCGCGGAGAGCATCCCGGGCAGCGTCGCGAGCGCGTTCTCCACCTCGCCCAATTCGACTCGATTCCCGCGAATCTTCACCTGCCGGTCGATCCTGCCCAGGTACTCCATTTCGCCGTCGGCGAGCCGGCGGGCGAGGTCGCCGGTGCGGTACATACGTTCACCGGCGTGGAAAGGGTCGGCGACGAACTTCTCCGCATCCAACTCGGGCCGGCCCAGGTATCCGCGCGCCAGACCCGCACCGGCGATGCACAATTCGCCCGCGACGCCGATCGGCTGCGGCAGGTCGTCCGGGCCGAGCACGTACAGGCGGGTGTTGTCGATCGGCCGGCCGATCGGGACCCGGGTGACCGGCTGCGCCGGGTCGGTGGGGCAGTCGTGGTAGGAGACGTCGACGGTCGCCTCGGTCGGACCGTAGAGATTGACCAGCCGGGGCATGTCCGCACCGAGTCCGCCGAAGATCCGGTTCCACCGTGTGACCTGGTGCGGCAGTAGCGCCTCGCCACTGCAGAAGACCGTGCGCAGGCTGGTCGCGAGGGACGCCGCGGCGGGGTCGGATTCCAGCACGTCCAGGAACGGGGTCAGCATGGACGGCACGAAATGCAGGACGGTGACGCCGAAATCGGCGACGGCGCGCAGGATTTCCCGCGGATCCTTTTCACCGCCGGGCCGCAGCAGCGCGACCTGAGCGCCCTCCATCGCCCACCAGAACAGTTCCCACACCGACACGTCGAACGAGGACGGCGTCTTCTGCAGAATTACATCGGTGGTCCGCAACGGGTATCGCCGCTGCATCCAGCCGAGTCTGTTGATGATCGAATGATGTTCTACGGCGACGCCTTTGGGACGTCCGGTGGAACCGGACGTGTAGATGACGTACGCGAGGTCGCCGCCGGCGGGCGGCGTTGCCGGCGCGGGCACGGCCGCGGGCCGGTCCTCGGGAGTCAGCGCGACCACGTTGTCGAGCGTCGCGGCCCGCACGGCATCGGTGAGGACCACCTTGGCGGAGCTGTCGGCGAGCAGGTACGCGATGCGATCCGCCGGGTAGCTCGGATCGACCGGGACGTAGGCCGCACCGGCGTGCATGGCGGCCAGTATCGCGACCAGCATGTCCGGACCGCGGTCGTGCATCACCGCGACGAGATCGCCCGCGCCGACGCCGGTTTCGCGCAACAGGCCCGACAGGGCGGCGGTGCGGGCGGCCAGCTCGCGGTAGGTGAGGGTGTCCGTGCCGTGCACCGCGAGGGCGTCCGGGGTCTGCTCGGCCCGCGTCATGATCCGCCCGATGACGCTGAGCGCGGTGTCGTAGGGCCGGGTGGTCGCGCGGGAGCGGTCGGTCAGCAGGTCGTGCTCGGCGGCCGTGAGCATCGGCAACCGCGCAGGGTCGGCGTCCAGGGCATCGATACCCGCGTACAGGAGCGCGGTGACGTGGGTGGCGACCGATTCGATCGGATAGTCGGCATCGAAGATGTCGTTGGCGTGGTCGAGCCGGATGAGCAGGGGACCGTCGTCGTCGATCTCGGAGATGGTCCAGGCCATGGCCAGCGGGCTGTAGCCCTGGGAGGGCTGGCTGACTTCCTCGAGCCCCGGGATCAGACCGGCGGCGTCGGGCAGGCGCGGATAGGCGACGGTGACGTCGAAGAGCTGCCGCGCCGGATTGCCCGCCCGGCGCAGGTCGCCCATGAGATCGCCGAGCGGATAGCGCTCATACTGCTTCATCTGGCGCACATCGGTTTTCACCGCGTCGATGAGGTCGCGAACGGTCGCGTGACCACGGGTGCGGACGCCGAGCGGGAGCGTGTTGGCGAAGTCGCCGATGGTGGCCTGTTCGACGGGGTCGGTGCGATTGCCGAAGGGGATTCCGATCGTGATCTCCTCGGCGCGCAGCACCCGGGACAGGTAGAGACCGATCATGGCGCAGAAGTACGGATACAGCGATACGCCCGATTCTCGAATCCGGTTGACCAGCGGGCGCTCCAGCGTGAACTCGTAGGAGGTCACCGGAGCGAGTCCCGCGGCGGCGTGCGGCCGGTCGAACAGCGCGGGTGTGGTCGTGCGCAGCCGCGAGACGAGTGCGTCCCGGTCTCGACCGTAGTCCTTGCTGGCGCGGTAGTCCCGTTCGAAGTCCAGGCATCGCAGAAACGAGGATCCCGGTAGCTCGAGCGGACTTCCGGTCGCCACCGCGGTCGCGTAATCGGTGAGAATTTGCGCCCCGATGTGAAACAGACCTGTCGCGTCGGCCGCGATGTGATGGGTGGTCACCACCACGTAGGTGAGTGTGGTCCCGGCGCGGACGATGTGAGCCCGGAACGGCACCGTCGTGGTGAGCTCCACCGCGGCGCCGGTGAGGTCATGGACCCGGCGTTCGGCCTCGGCCCGTGGATCCGCGGCCGCGCTGACATCGATCACCTGGACGGCGGGCATCGGTTCGGGTGAAAGCTCCTGATAGGGAACGCCATCGACGACGCGATACCGCAACCTGAGGCCGTCGTTGCGGGCCCAGGTGCGCTCGATGGCCGCGATCATCGCGGCCACATCGATATCGAGGGAGAACCTGCCCACGACGTTCGAGAGATAGCTGGGCAGACCGGGGTACAGCTCGACGACCGTCCAGATGTCGCGCTGATAGGCCGTGAGGGGGAAACGCTTGGAAGCGGACATGGATTGCCCCTGGGGTGGAGAGCCGATGATTGCTCGATCCCGCTACGCTGCGGCGATCCGAAAGTCCATTGGGCACTGTGCATTTCGCTCACAGGCGAGCGCGAAAGCACCGGTTGGGCCGCTATGGGTTCTTACCGGCGTTCACTGTGCCACGGCAGTCCGGTATAGCCAATACCCTTCGGTAGTAAGACAATTCACGACCCCCGAAAACCAGGGGCAAGCGGTGCGTCGGGTGGACAGGCCGGTGAATGATGAGCCATATCGCCATGACGATTGCGTGAAATCAGCACGGTCGCAACGGAATGTCGGTACAGTGCTGTGCCGGACCCGGATTCGGAGTGTCGGGTCCGGCGCGATATGACTCACACTCGCGCGGGCGCGTCCTGTTCGACGATGGCGATCCGGCGATGCGCGCGGCGCAGGAATTCCGGCGCCCACCAGTTGGCCGAGCCCATCAGCCGCATCAGAGCCGGTACCAGGATGCCCCGGATCAGGGTGGCATCCATCAGCACCGCCAAGGTCAGGCCGACACCCATCAGTTTCATGAAGGAGACCTCCGAAAAGATGAGTGCCGCGGTGACGATCGTCATCAGTGCGGCCGCCGCGGTGACGATGCGGCCGGTGCGTTCGAGTCCGTAGGCGACGGCGTCGGAGGTGACACCGCGTGCCCGGTATTCCTCGGCGATGCGGGAGAGCAGAAAGACCTCGTAGTCCATCGACAGTCCGAACGCGAGGCAGAACACCAGCACCGGCACCGGGGCGGCCAGGTAACCGGTCTCGGTGAAGTCGCCTACGAGCCACTTCAGGTGCCCGTCCTGGAACACGTAGACCATCGCACCGAAGGTGGCCGACAGGCTCAGCGTATTGAGCAGCACCGCCTTCAACGGCAGCACAACGCTCCCGGTGAAGGCGAAGAGCAGCACGATCATCGCCAGCACGATGAGTGCCACCACCAGCGGCAGTCGCTGCGCCAAACCGGATTTGGTGTCGGCGTTCTGGGCGGTGGCGCCCCCGACGAGCAATGGCGCGGGCGAGTCGATGCCGCGGATGCCGGCCAGCAGCGCGTCCGCGTCCTTCGAGTACGGATCGACCTCGGGCAGCACCGTCAGGTGCGCGCCGTCGGGGCCGGGTTGGGTGCGGACCAGGCCGACATGCGGCAGGAGTTGCAACCGAGAGGTGAGTGCGGTGAGATCCGCGGCGGAGATCGGGCCGTCGACCACGACATCGAACTGCCCGGCCGTGGTGGCCGGGAACTCGGCGCGCAGTACGTCTCCGACCTGGCGGCTCTCCACGGTGCTCGGCAGTGCCCGATCGTCCGTCAGGCCCAGCTGGAGCCCGGCGAACGGCGCGCCGAGTACGAGCACCAGCAGTAGCGCCGCGCCACCGAATATCAAGGGGCGGCGGGTGACTCGGCGGGCGCTGCGATACCAGAATCCATCCTCGGGCCGGCGCGGCTCCCTTTCGGGGCGCCCGAGCAACCGCCGCACACCCCGGCGCAGATCCAGCGTGTCGATCCGGTGGCCGAACAGCATGAGCAACGCCGGCAACAGCGTCACGGTGGCCAGCGCGGCCAGCAGGGCCACCGACAGGCAGGCGGCGCCGAGCGAGCGCAGGAACGGCATGGGGAACAACAGCATCGCCAGCATGGCGACGACGATCGTGCCCGCCGAGAACAGCACGGTGCGGCCGGCGGTGGTGACGGTCGCCGTCACCGCGTCCGCGACCTCGCGACCGGCCCGGCGTTCCTCGCGGAAGCGGCTGACGAGAAACAGGCTGTAGTCGATTCCCAAACCCAGGCCCAGCACCGTCGTGAGGTTCAGCGCGTAGCTGGAGACCTGGGTGAACTCGGTGAGCACCCGCAGGATTCCGAAGGTGCCGACAATGGACACCATGCCCAGCGCCAGTGGCAGTCCGGCCGCGACCAGACTGCCGAAGATGAGGACGAGCAACACCAGCAGGATCGGAATCGAGATTCCCTCGCTGACCTTCAGGTCGGCGGTGAGCTGGGCGGTGACGTCGTGGTAGCTGACGGCGCTGCCCCCGAAACGCAGCCGTAGCCCGTCGTAGTCGTGATCTCGATAGGTGTCGAGCAGCCGGCCCACCACCTCGTCGACCGCGAGTTCGTCTCCCGGGACATCCACCGCGACCAGCGCACGGGTGCGATCGGCGTTGCGCAGGAAGTCCAGGGAACCGGTCGACCAGTAGGAATTCACCGAGCGCACCCCGGGTACAGCCGCCAGTTCCCTGGTGAGCTTGGATCCGGTCGCAGCGACCGCCGCCGTGTCGACGGTTTCACCCGACCCTGGAACATCCACCAGCACTACGACATTGGGTGTTCCGGTGGTGTACCTGTCGGACAAGACCTGTGCTGCCCGTGCCGATTCGGCATCCGCGTTCCAGAATCCGCCGCCGGAGAGCCGCTGTTGCAGCGAACCCCCGCCCGCTCCCGCCAGCACCAGCAGTACGAGCGCCACCGCGACCACAATTCTGGGTCTGCCGACCGCCAACCTCGCAAGCGACTTCATATGCGTTGATCCTCCCTGGCGGCGCCATCGAATCGGCGCCGAGCTTCGGCGTGAGACACGTTGCGGCGCTGCGATTCGGGAGTATACGAGTGCGTAACATGTTGCGCCGGATGAGAATTGCAATGCTCTGGAGCTGCACCCATCGCGGTCATCGGCGCGGTGGCGGAGTAGCGGAGTTCTGTGCCGGCGACCAGAACGGCCCCGATCCAGCGGACCGGGGCCGTTCTTCATATCGTTCGCAGCGTTCCGCTGTCGCATCACATCGGATGCGGTCCCTCACCTATCGGCGGACGGGACGCGGAGAAAAATCAGCCGAGGTCGGGGTGGCCGACCCACTCGACGATCGTCCAGCCGGTCTGGGGGGTGCCCTTGAGGACCACGCGGCCGCCGTTGCGGATCGGGTCGGTGCCCAGCTTGCCCTTGTCGGCGTTGTCGGCGTTCATCATCGACCAGAACATGATGGTGCCGCCGTGCGAGAAGATCACCGGGTTCTTGCAGTTGTTGCGCTGCACGTCGAGCAGGGCCTGATCGACGCGGCCGTCGAACTCGTTGCCGTCGATCGAGCCGGGGATTCGCGCGTTCACATCGCCGGAGAGCCACTTGATCGGCGCCTGGAGGTACCCGCCGAGCGAGTTCGCCTCGGGGGTGCCCTCGTAGTCGCCGGCCTCGATCTCGCGGAAGCCGGGCTGAACCTTGGCCTTCAGATCCTGCTTGGTGAGGGTGGGGGCCGCGGTCTGCGCGGTGCGCACCATGTTCGAGGTGTAGGCGCAGTCGTAGTCCTTGCCGGCAAGCTCGACGGCCAGCTTGTCCGCCTGCGACCGGCCGCGTGCGGTCAGGTCGGGACCGGGCACCTTGGTGTCGATCAGGCCGGAGGCGTTGCCCGCGGACTCGGTGTGGCGCACCAGGGTGATCACCATTTCGTTGGAGGCGCCGCTGCCCGAACCGCTGCCGGTGCCGATATCGGCGGCGGCTACACCGGTGGCGGCGGTCGCGGCCGCGACCGCCATTACCGCTACGGAAAGTCGAAGAGAACGGATTCGCATAAGTGGGAATGCCTTTCATCGTGGCGGAATGCCACTTCAGGTATGCCGAAGAATCGGAATTCGGAGTGTCGCGTCTCACAGAAGCAGTCAATTGTCCGAATCGACTATCAGGTATCCCATTCATCGGGATGCTCCGCGCATCCGATCGCGAAGGGGTGGAACCATCGGGATCACGCCACCGGCACGGGCACACCTGTGGACACCGTGTGCTTCCACCCGGTACTGTCCGCGCACATGAGTGGTGGCCTAGCAGGCGTGGCCGAGCCATCGGCATGATCCGAGGAGCACGACACCGGACACTGACCGCGGTGCAACGCCGCACCGCGCAGCTGCAGCCGTTCACCCTGTCCGGCTTCAGCCGAATCCTGTTCGAGACCAGTGGAATTCCGGTCCGGATCACCCCGAGCACCGTGCTGCCCCCGGCGGTGGCGGGCCGGTGGCTGCGCACCGACACCGGGGATCTCATCGAGTACGACGCCGACCTGCCGACCATCGCCCGGATCAACACCGTGCTGCACGAAGCCGGCCATATCCTGCACGGCCACAGCACGATCGACCACCGGATCGAGACCGGCGCGGCGGTGTGCTCGGTGCTCGGCCCCGGAGCCATCGCGCACTTCGCGCGGGGCCGGTACCGATCCGCGTACGACATCGGCAGCGAACGCGAGGCGGAGGCGTTCGCCCGCCGCACCCTGCGCACCATTCTATGGAGCGACAGCGGCGCCGACGAGCAGGCCAAAATCCGTACCGCACTGGGCTTTCCGCGCACCAGAATCGGCTAGCCGGTGACGCAGTTCAGCACCGCGATGGGTGTTCTCATCTTCGTCGGCTTGCTCGCGGCCATCTGGCAGCTGCCGCCGCAGGGTGCGCGGGGGCAGTGGGCGCCGGTCGTCATCCTGGGCCTGCTCTGCCTCGGCTACGTGCTGATCCTGCCCGGATCCGAAGAGCTGTTCGCGATGGTGCGGGTGAACTCCGCGTATCTGCTGAGTCACCTGTGCCTGCTGGCGGCCCTGGCGCTGTCGACGCTCTACTGGCTGGACTACCTCTCGGCCGGACCGCCCGCGACGCGCAGGCGGGTGGTGACGACCCTGGTGGTGTACGGGTTCGTCGCGGTGGTTCTGGTCGTGTTGTTCGCGACCTCGGCGCAGCAACCGCACGGACTCGGCTACGGCTACGACTTCGGCGGGAGTCCCCGCATGCGGATCTACTGGGTTGTCCAGGCGGTCATGGTGATTCACGCCATGTACCCGCTGGCACGGGCCGCGATCCGCGCCTACCGGCAGGAATTCTCCTGGCGGCGTGGGCTGTTGGCGGCGCTGTCCGGCGTGACCGTGGTCTACATCGCCTACGAGTTGTGGGTGATCGTGGTGGTCGTGCTGTGGCCGGTCATGCCGCCGCCCTGGGCGCAGGGGATCACCAGCACCCTGCAGGTCGCCGGCGGCGTGCTGCTCGTCGCCGGCGCGATCGGCCCGGTGGTGTCCGGCACCTTCCGCAGCACCCGTATCGCGCTGTCCTACCTCGAACAGCTGGCGCCACTGCACGACTGGCTGCTGAAGCGCTACCCGCAGATTCGATTCCGGGACCGGGTGAGCCTGCGGGCCGAAACCAATGTCACCGAGATGCTGGTCGAGATCAGCGACGGGCTGCGGTTGCTGCAACGCGACGCACCGGCGCTCGCCGCGGCCCACTCGCTGGACCACGAGACCGTCGCCGGCGCGGTGCGCGACGAAACCAACCACGCCGCGTACGAATTGGCCGCCGCCGCCCTGTTCCGTTCGGCAGCCGGATCCATTCCGGCTGTGTCACAGCACGATTCGGCGGGAACCGGCTAGCTCGACGGCCGGGCCTCGGGCAGATCCGGGGGGTCGGCGGGCAAACCCTCCTGCACCCGCAGGAACTTGAGGTAGTCGATCAACGACGCCAGCGACTGCTGGGAGAGATCGAGCGCCCGGAACGCCAGGGCCTCGATGTCCGGCGCGGTGGCGAGCCGCAGATACTCGATCTCCTGCCTGCCGCGCTGCCAGGTCTCGTCGTCGGTGAAGAACCGGATGTCGACGTCGAACGCCGCGGCCAGTCCGGCGGCGTGCTTCAGCGACGGATTCTGCTTCAGGCCCGAACGTAGTTGCGCCACATATACCGCCGAGATGGTGTGCCCCCGTTCGGCGGCCCGCCGCGCGATCTCGTCCGCGGTGTACCGCTGCCCCCGTGCGTTGGGCATCGTGCGAAACAGATACTCGAGTCGTTCGGAGAAGGCCGCCCCCTCGTCCATTGTCAGCCCACCCATTCTCCGGCTCGCTTCGCTGCGAGCGATCATGCTACAGCATATTGATACCGGCGTCCGCCGCTCGACAGCCGTGCGCGCACCGCGGTCAGTACGCCCCGTCGCCGCGCGCCACGGTCGTGATCGTTTTCCCGATGATGCTCATATCCAACAGCATCGACCAATTCTCGACGTAGAAAAGGTCGAGTTCGACGGACTCCTCCGGGGCCAGGTCGGAACGGCCGCTGACCTGCCACAGACCGGTGATGCCGGGCATGACCAGCAACCGGCGGCGGGTTACGCCGTTGTAGGAGCGCACCTCCCGGCGCACCTGGGGCCGGGGGCCGACGACGCTCATGTCGCGGCGCAGCACGTTCAGGAACTGGGGCAGCTCGTCCAGGCTGTACTTGCGGATGAACTGGCCGACCGGGGTGATCCGGGGATCGTTCTTCAGCTTGAAGAACAGCGGGTTGCCGCCGTTGCTGGTGATGAGGGCCGGGGCCTGACGGTCGGCGTCGGCGTACATGCTGCGGAACTTGATCATTCGAAACGGCTTGCCGTCCACGCCGATTCGTTCCGAGAGATAGAAGATCGGGCCCTTGCTGGTGAGTTTGACCGCCGCGGCGATCACCAGCATCAGCGGAGCTACCAGGATCAGCGCCAGGATCGCGAAACAGGTGTCGAACGCGGCTTTGTGCAGTGACATCGCGCGGTCGTATTGCGGCCCGTCGATATGGAGCATCGGCATGCCTTCGAGGAGCTGGCTCGTCATACGCGTTTTGGAGATGTCGATCACGCCGGGCGCGACGATCAATTCCACACCGGCCAGATCGAGATCCCACGCCATTCGGCGAATATCGCTGGGGCCCAGATGATTGGTGGCCATGACCGCGACGGTGTCCGCGCCCACGCGGCGTGCGGCACGGACCACCGATCGATCATCGCCGACGATGGGTATCGAACGGCCGTCGATCTCGATGACCGCCGAGTCCGCCGCCGGGAGCCGGTCCGGCGTGCAGACGCCGGCGACGCGATAGCGGACCGGCCGGCTGCGCGAGAACGCCGCCGCCATGGTCCGCGCGGCTTCGGTGCTGCCCACGATCAGAACCGATCGCTGGTGCGCGTGCGGCGTCTGCCGGCGCGCGGTGCGCAGCCGCCAGATCAACCTGCCCAGGATCAGGCCGGTGAGTCCCAGCGGCAGGGTGATCGCCAGATAGGTGCGGGCGTCGTCCAGACCCAATACCAGCGCGACGATCGCGAGCGGGCCGAACAGATGCAGCGCCGAGGACAGCAACTTCCGGTATTCGCCGCTGCCGGTATCGATTACCCGTGGCGAGCGGGCGCCATTCCAGTTCAGCAGTGTCAGCCACGCGAGCGCTATGCCCGCGGAGATCAGGGTGCTGGTGGCCGCCGGTTGCGGTCGCCAATCGATGGACGCATCCGCTGCCCGGACCGAATCGATTACGTGCGTGAGAACGACAGCGAAACAAACCATGAAGAAGTCGATCGCCAGCAATTGCCGCGAGTAACGAGTTCGCCATTGATCGCGCTCGCCGGGACGCAGCGAATTCAGCGGCGCGGCAATAGCGTCGATGGGGGCACGGAGTTCTATACCCATGGAGATGTACCTGTCATACACAGAGGGTCTTTCGCGCTTCGATGCGCGACGGTGGTCGAGGGTGCTGGGGGGTGGTCGGTACCGGCGACCGGCGCGGTAACTGCCCGCGGCTCATGGTCAGTTGTCCATGTTGTCGGGGCTCCGCGAGCTGTGGCGGTCGGCGAGAATCCTTATCGGGCATTCTGATAGCGAATTCGAATAACTGATGTTCGGGTCGGTGTGCGGCGTGCCCCCCAAGGCTGGCGGCCCGCTTGCCGGGCCGACGGTCGAGCGTATCGCTGCGATAGTAGCCGACGGGAAGCGGAATCACGCTGGGGCTGTGTCCCACTCACGGGGAATCTGGTTGTAACGTAATCGCGGAGCAATGAGATGTGGATCGTGCAGCCGGCTGTCATCGGTCTGTTGGAATCGGTGGGGCTGGAGCTTTATGCGTTGTCGACTGTGCAATTCCGAACGAATAGCGAGCGTGCTGGATCTGGGCGCGACGCCGCCCTGTGAGAAGTTTCTCTCGGTCGGCGATCTCGACCTGCCCGAGGTGACCTATCCGCTGCATCTGCGATTGTGCGACGAGTGCCTGCTGCTGCAACTGCCCGCGCTGATAACCCCGGAAGAGACATTCACCGAATACGCCTACTTCTCCTCGTACTCGGACAGCTGGGTCCGCCACGCCGCCGAGTTCGTGACGGCGGCGGTCGAGCGCCTGGATCTGGGGCCGGAGTCGTTCGTCGTGGAGGTCGCCAGCAACGACGGCTACCTGCTGCAACACGCCGTCGCCCGCGGTCTGCGGTGCCTGGGGATCGAACCCTCGGTCAACGTCGGCGCGGCCGCGCTGGCCAAGAACGTGCCGACCGTCACCGCGTTCCTCGATGAGGACCTGGCCGCACGCGTCCGCGCCGAACACGGTCCGGCCGATCTCGTCGTGGCCAACAACGTCTTCGCCCACATCCCCGACATCCTCGGCTTCGCCCGCGCGCTGCGCGGCCTGCTGGCCGACTCGGGCACGGTGTCCATCGAGGTGCACCATGCGCTGAACCTGGTGCGGCACGGGCAGTTCGACACCATCTATCACGAGCATTTCCAGTACTACACCCTGGCTTCGGCGCAGCGCGCGCTGCGGGAGGCGGGGTTGACGGTGGTGGACGTAGAGCTGCTCGGCACCCACGGCGGATCGTTGCGGGTATGGGCCACAGCCGATTCCGCGCGGCCGGTCTCCGGCGATGTCGCGCGGGTGCTGGCGGCCGAGGCCGAGGCCGGACTGCACGCGGCCGGCGGCTACGCGGACATGCGCGCGGCCGCGGAGACGGTCCGGGCGGAACTGCTCGGCTTCCTGCTCGAGCAGCGCGCTCTCGGGAAGCGGGTGGTCGGATACGGCGCCCCGGGCAAGGGCAACACCCTGCTCAACTACTGCGGAATCCGCAGCGACCTGCTCGAGTACATCGTGGACCGAAGCCCCTACAAGCACGGCAAATTCACCCCGGGAACCCGGATTCCCATCCACGCGCCGGACCGGATCGAGGCCGACCGGCCCGACGTCGTGCTGGTGCTGCCCTGGAACCTGGAAACCGAACTCACCGAGCAACTGCGGTACGTCGGAGAGTGGGGCGGCGTCCTGGTCTATCCGCTGCCGACGCTGCGCGTGGTGCACCCGAACGAGATCGAGAGCAGAGTGTCATGAAGGTTGTGCTGTTCTGCGGCGGCTACGGCATGCGCATGCGCGGCGGGTCGGGCGACCCGATCCCCAAGCCGATGCAGCTGGTCGGGCCGCGTCCGCTCATCTGGCACGTGATGCGGTACTACGCGCACTTCGGGCACCGTGACTTCATCCTGTGCCTGGGCTACGGCGCGCAACACATCAAGGACTACTTCCTGACCTATCGCGAGACGATGTCCAACGACTTCGTGCTGCGCGGCGGCGAGGTGGAGCTGCTCCAGTCCGACATCAGCGACTGGACGATCACCTTCGTGGACACCGGCGTCGAATCGGCTATCGGGGAACGACTTCGGCGCGTGCGCCCGCATCTGGAAGGTGAGGAGTACTTCCTCGCCAACTACTCCGACGTGCTGACCGACGCTCCGCTGGACGAGATGATCGAGCAGTTCCGGCAGTCCGGCGCGGCGGCGGCGCTGATGGCGGTCCCGCCGCAGTCGTCCTTCCACTGCGTGGATCTGAACCCGGATGGTGCGGTCAAGGCCATCACGCCGGTGTCGCAGCTGCCCGTGTGGGAGAACGGCGGCTACTTCGTGCTGAGCCAGGAGATCTTCGATCTGCTGCCGCCGGGTGGCGATCTGGTCGAGGACGCCTGCGCCGTATTGGCCGATCAGGGCAGGTTGTTCGGGTATCAGCATCCGGGGTTCTGGAAGCCGGCCGACACCTTCAAGGAGCGCGCCGAACTCGACGCCGGGTACCGGGACGGCAATCGGCCCTGGATGGTCTGGGAGCGCTCGGCGTGATCGCGCTCGACTCCGGTCCGGTCAGCGAGATCGCCGTGCTCGGCGCGCACTGCGACGACATCGCGATCGGCATGGGCGGGACCCTGCTGACGCTGGCCCGGCGGCACGCGGGGCTGCGGGTCCGGGCGCTGGTGCTCTCGGGCCGGGACACCGAGCGCGAGACCGAGGAGCGCGCCGCGCTGCGCGCGTTCTGCCCGGACGCCGACCTCGCAGTCACCGTGCTGGACATCCCCGACGGTCGCGCCCCGGCGTGCTGGGACCGGGTCAAGAACGCGCTGAACGAGTTTCGGCGATCCACGAATCCGGATCTCGTGTTCGCGCCGCAGCGGAAGGACGCGCACCAGGACCATCGGCTGCTCGCCGAGCTGACGCCGACCGAGTTCCGCGACCATCTCGTGCTGGGGTACGAGATCCTCAAATGGGAGACCGACACCCCGCGCCCGACGGTCCTGCATCCGCTCGAGCCGGAGGTGGCCCGCATCAAGGCCCGCCTGCTGGCGCAGTGCTACCCGTCGCAGGCGGATCGGGACTGGTTCGACGACGAGGCGTTCCTCGGTCTGGCGCGACTGCGCGGAATCCAGTGCCGCGCACCATATGCCGAGGGCTTTGTGCTGGACAAGGCCACCATCACCTTCGGAGGTTCGTAGCGATGCGGGTACTGGTCACCGGTCACCAGGGTTATCTGGGCACGGTCATGGTGCCCCGGTTGATCGAGGCCGGCCACGAGGTCGTCGGCCTGGACTCGGGTCTGTTCGCGGAGTGCGTTCTCGGTGCGGCGCCGCAGGATCCGCCCGGGCTACGGGTCGACCTCCGCGACGTCCGCGCGGAGCAGCTCGCCGGATTCGACGCGGTGATCCACCTGGCGGCGCTGTCCAACGATCCGCTGGGCGCGCTGGTGCCGCAGGTCACCCACGACATCAATCACCACGCGTCGGTGCGGCTGGCCGTGCTCGCCAAAGCGGCGGGCGTACGCCGGTTCCTGTACGCCTCGACCTGTTCGGTCTACGGCGCCGCGGGTGACGCGCCGGTGAGCGAGAGCGCGCCGCTGCGGCCGCTGACGCCGTACGCCGAGAGCAAGGTCCGGGTCGAGGACGACGTCGCGGCGCTGGCCGATGACGGCTTCTCCCCGGTCTTCCTGCGCAACGCGACGGCTTTCGGCTTCTCCCCGCGGCTGCGAGCCGACATCGTGCTCAACAACCTGGTCGGCTACGCCGTGCTGACCGATGAGGTCCGGGTGCTGTCGGACGGCACGCCGTGGCGTCCGCTCGTGCACGCCGTCGACATCGCGGACGCCTTCGCGACCTGCCTGGTCGCCCCGATCGACGCGATTCACTGCCGGGCGTACAACATCGGCACCGAGGCGAACAACCTGACGGTGGCGCAGATCGCCGCGGCGGTGGTCGAGGTGGTGCCCGGTGCGCGACTGGTGATCACCGGCGAGCACGGCGCGGATCCGCGGTCCTATCGCGTCGACTTCTCGGCCGCGCGCGAGGGGCTGGGATTCGAAGCGCGCATCGGTGTTCCGGAGGGCGCGCAGGAGCTGTACCGGGAGTACCGGGCCCGGGAGCTGACGGCCGACGGCTTCTTCGACAGCTTCGTGCGGCTCTCCCGCTTGCGGGTGCTGCGCGAGCAGGGCCTGCTCGATGACGCGCTGCGCCGCGTCGTCGCGTGACGCCGCCGTGAGGTCGTCGCGCCCGGGGGAGGCGGCACGCTGCCGCGGTTGTGCGGGAACGGATCTCGCGCCGGTGCTCGATCTCGGTACGGTGGCGGCCGCGGACGATTTCCCGCCGGCGGGCACCCCCGTCGATCCCGCCGAGACCGCGCATCCGCTGGCGATGCTCCGCTGCGCTGAGTGCGGTCTGGCGCAGCTCGCGCGGGATGACACCGTGACGCGCGAGCCGCGCGGCGTCGAACCGCGGGCGCTGCGGGATCAGGCCGCCGATGCCGTTGCGCGCGTGGCCGACTCGGGTCTGCTGCGCGGTTCGACGGCACGGGAGTTCGGCAGCCCGCACGGCGGCAGCTGGCTGCCGCTGCTCACCGAGCGCGGTTTCGAGATCACCGAGTCCCGCGCGGATCTCGTGATCGACTGCTTCGGCATCATGCACGAGCCGGACCAGCGCGCCGCCTTCGCCCGGCGCGCGGCGGCGGTGGGACCGGACGGGGTGTTGCTGCTGCAGTATCACTCGCTGCGCGCGATCGTCCGGCTCGGGCAGTGGAACGCGCTGCGCCACGGCCATTTCGGCTACTACACCCTGCCGGTCCTGAGCGGGCTGCTCGGCGCCGCCGGCATGAGCGTGGCGCACGCGTGGGAGTTCGATCTCTACGGCGGCACGGTCCTGCTCGCCGCCGTGCACGGTGCCGCCGCCCCCGGCGAGTCGGTGCGTCGCATCGCCGCGGCCGAGGCGGCGGCGACCGATCTCGACGCGGTACGCGGTCTCCAGCGCGCGGCCGACGCGCACGCGCTGGCGCTGCGCACTCGGCTGGAGCGGGAATCCGCCGCCGGCCGAACGGTATTCGCGTACGGCGCGGCGTCGCGGGCGGTCGGGTTGTTCTGCCGCGCGGGCCTGCATCGCGGACTGCTCGCGGGCGTGGCCGACGCGTCGCCCGCGAAATGGGGGCGGCGAATGCCGGGCACGGATATCCCGATCATCGCGCCGGGCGAACTCGTCGCGGCCGATCCGGATCGGGTGCTGCTGACCGTTCCGGATCTCCTCGCCGAGGTTACCGAACAGTACCCCGAATTGAATGGCAGATGGATTCTCGACGGCGCCGAACCGCACGACATTGCGAATCGGACTACGTTGCACGGACATTCGCGATGAACGCCGAATGTGACATCGATCACGAAGAGGTTTGGGAAGTTCCCCTGCACTGGGACGTATCTATACCGTCGAACGGCCGGGCATTCATTCGGCGCAATGGATCGCAGCTGGATTGTCAACTGATGAGGAATATTGTGGTTGCGCGGGGTGATGCACAGCGTTTTCGTGCCGCTATGGTCCGTGCTGAATCACCGCTGGTGAGCGGTACTTTCGAGGTGAGCGGAAGGTCGGTCGCCGCTGTTGGGATCGATGCGGTCACTCGAATTGCCGAGCGCGGAAGTCGTCCCGGTTCGCTCGGATTAACCGGAGATCGTTCCTCTGTAACGGTCCGCGACTCACCCGGCGATGTAGTGACTGCTCGCGGCCGTTCGTGGGCCGTGTGAGTTCGCCTTCTTGTTCGCCACGACATAGTTCCGCTTCGCGTTCGTGCATTTCCCGGCGCGCATTCAAGTGGCCTGCCGAGGAGTAAATGTGGTCAGCCTGTCCGTGTGTGTTCCCGCCTACAATGCCGGGCGCACTCTGGAAACGACACTGCGCTCGGTGCTGGATCAGAACGTCGATTTCGAGCTGCTGGTTCTGGATAACGCGAGTTCGGACGAGACGGCCGATATCGCAGCCGCTTTCGACGACCCGCGGCTGCGCATCGTCCGCAACGACGAGACGCTGGCCATCGGCGACAACTGGAACAAGGCGATCCGGCTCTCCACCGGGCGACTGGTCAAGGTCGTGTGCGCCGACGACGTCATCCTGCCCGGCTCGCTCGCGGCGCAGCTCGAGGTCATGGCGGATCCGGGCGTGGCGCTCAGCTCGGCCAAGTTTCAGGTGATCGACTCGACCGGCGCGCTGCTCGAGAGCGGTCTCGGCCTGCCCGGCCTGCACGGCCACCGCACGGCGCGCGAGCTGGTGCGCACCATCGTCAGGTACGGCCCCGCCGAATTCGGCCCCACCGCCGCCGCGATGTTCCGGCGTGAGCACTTCGATCGGGTCGGCGGGATTCGCGGCGATCTCGTATTCCCCATGGACGTAGACCTTTTCGCGCGCGTCGGCCAGTTCGGGACCTTCTTCGGCAGTTCGGAGATCGCGGCTGCCTGGCGTGATTCGCCGTTCAACCTGTGCAGCCGCACCTCCACGATCAGCAAGCTCACCGAGACCTTCCGCTTCCATCACCGCATAGCCCGCGATCTCCCACGCCATCTCGCCCCCGCGGACGTGCTGGCCGGCGATTGGCGACTGGCGCGGGACGCGATGAACCGCCTGCGGATCCGGACCGCGATGAGCGCTGCTCGCGTGCTGCGGGAGCGCGGATGAGCGACGTGCGGACCAGGGTGCACCTGAGCGGATCCGAGTGGTTCGACGCCGCGCCGGGCGGATTGAACCGGTACTTCACCGATCTGTTCCAGGCCCTGGCGCCGCGGCCGGAAGCGACGGTGTCGGCGAGCGCCTTCGGCGATCCGCCGGCGGGCGGGCATTCGTGGGGACCGATCGGCGGGTCGACGGCCCACCGGGCGGCGACCGCGTTCGCCGCGGGCGCTCGACTGCCGCGCGGCACCGTGCTGGACCGGCATTTCGCGCTCTACGGCCGGCCCGCGATCGGTGTGCGCGGGCGGCATCCGCTGGTGATCCATTTCCACGGACCCTGGGCCGCCGAGAGCAGGCTGGCGGGTTCTGGCGAACTCGCCGCGCGCGCGAAGTTCGCCGTCGAACGGCTGCGCGGGCTCGGCGCCGATAGATTCGTCGTGCTGTCCGAGCAGTTCCGGGATCTGCTCGTCGCGGACTACCGGGTGCGCCCGGACCGGATCTCGGTGATTCCGCCGGGCGTCGATCTGGATCGATTCCGGCCGGGCGCGCCCGTACCGGGCGCGTCGACTCGCACGGTGCTGTGCGTGCGCAGGCTCGAACGCCGCATGGGCATCGACAGGCTGCTGCGCGCCTGGCCCGCCGTGCTCGCCGCCTGCCCCGAGGCGCGCCTGGTCATCGTCGGCACCGGGAGTGCGGAACCCGAACTCCGCGAACTGGCCGGGGATTCCGGCATCGCGGGCACCGTGACGTTCGAGGGCTGGGCCACCGACGAGCGACTGACCGAGCTGTATGCCCGGGCGGAGCTGACGGTCGTCCCCTCGGTCGCGCTGGAAGGCTTCGGCCTCATCGCGCTCGAATCGCTCGCCGCGGGCCGCGCGCCGATCGTGACCGACTGTGGGGGCCTGCCGGATTCGGTCCGCGGGCTCGATCCGACCCTCATCGTCCCCGCGGGCGAGGTGGAACCGCTGGCCGCGCGCATCGTGGCCGCGCTCGACGGCGCGGTCCCGGATCTCGCACGGTGCCGGGCGCACGCCGAGACGTTCTCCTGGGATGCGGCGGCGTCGCGGCATCTCGCGCTGTACGCGGAGCTGGCGCGATGACCCGGGCGGTATTCCTCGCGCACACCGCGGCGCCCTCAGGCGCCGAACTCGCGACGCTGCGCCTGCTGTCGGCCCTGCGGGATCGCCCCGGCGCCCCGTTCGAGGTCGAACTGCTGGTGACCGAGGACGGTCCGATGGTCGAGCGCGTGCGCGCCCGCGGCATCCCGGTCACGGTGCAGCGCAACACTTTCGACAGTCGCTCGATGACCATCGCCGACAGCGGGGCGGGCGGTCTGCTCGCCGGTGGCGTGGCACTGCTGAAACTCGGCTGGACCCTCGGGGGCGTCCTGCGCGAGCGCCGGGCCGACGTTCTGGTCGCGGAGAGCACCAAGGCGCTGCTGATGGGCGCGGTCGCCGCCGGCCGCGCCCGGATCCCGCTGGTGTGGCAGGTGCACGACCTGGTGTCGCGCGAATACTTCGGGCGGGTGCTCGCGGTGGTGGTCCGGCTGCTGGGCTGGTTGCTCGCACGGGGCGTGATCGCCAACAGCCGAGCGACACTGGGCTCGCTGTTCACCTGGCGCCGGGCCGCCGTCGTGGCCTATCCGGGCGTCGAACCGGTCACCGCGCCGGACGACGACCGCGCACCGCAACGCGCGCCACGGGACACGGTGGTCGCGGTCGTCGGGAGGCTGTGCCCTTGGAAGGGCCAGGACGTGCTGCTGCGCGCACTCGCGGCCGCCCGGCACCGGCCGCGCACGGTATACATCGTGGGCGGAACGTTTTTCGGGGAGGAGTCCTACCGGGACGAGTTGGTGGCCCTGTCCGATGAGCTCGCGCTGCCGGTGGAATTCGTCGGCCACGTCGAGGATCCGACGGCGTACATGCGCGCGGCGGACATCTTCGTGCACTGCTCGGTGCTGGCCGAGCCGTTCGGGCAGGTCGTGGTCGAGGGCATGCAGGCGGGTTGTGCGGTGATCGCCGCGCGTGCCGGTGGGCCGCTGGAGATCATCCGGCCGGGTGTCGACGGATTTCTGGTCGACGGCGGCGACGCCGCCGCGCTCGCGCGGATCCTGGATCAGCTGATCGCCGATCCCGAGCTGCGCACCCGGCTCGCCGGTTCGGCGCGAATTCGCGCCCGGGAGTTCGGGATCGACGCGACGGCGGCCGCCGTCGCCGAGGTGTTGACCGCGGTGACCGCGGGATCGGCACGGCGGAGCGCGGTCTCGTGAACGAGCCGGCGAACCGGGGGCAGCGGGCTCGCGGATACCAGGGCCGCCATCGCAAGGCGGCCCCCGCCGTCGCGGAGGCGGGCTCCGGGCGCGAGATCTTCGGCGTCCTGCGCGATATCGGCCTGGTCAGCATCGGCAAGTACGGCCAGTACCTGGTCACGGTGGCGACGCTGCCGTTGATCGCGCGGGTGCTCGGTGCGGAGGGACTCGGCACGCTCGCGGTCGGCATGGCCGCGTACTTCATCGGATCGCTCCTGGTGGACCTGGGCATCACCTCGTACATCTCCGCCCGGGTGCAGGGCCCGCGCCCGAATGTCATGCACGTCAACGAGCTTCGGGGCACCTACCTCGTCATTCGCGGCGCGATCCTGGGCGTGCTGGCCGTGGCGCTGGCGGGGAGCCTGCTCGCCGGAGCGCCCGAACACCTGCACATGATCTTCCTGGGCCTGTTCGTCGGCGGCTTCTGGTCCATGTCCGAGGACTGGGTCCTGATCGGGCAGGGCCGATTCGGCGCGTCGGTCGTGTACCAGGGGGTGGCCCGGGTGGGCTACCTGCTGCTGTTGATCCTGGTGCTGCCGCACTTTCCGAACGCGTCGATGGCCATGCTCTGCCTGCTGGCCTCCGCGGTGGTGAGTGTCGGCCTGACCTGGTTCGACACCTGGCGCCGGTTCGGGCCGCCGGGGCGGCCCCGCAAGGTCCGCGCGCTGCTGCGGATCGGCGGGCCGGTGCTGACCTCCCGGCTGCTGGTGACCAGCTACGGCCAGGGCGCGGCGGCGGCGTACGGCGTGGTGCTCAACGCGGCTTCGCTCGGGCTCTTCTCCGCGGCCGATCGGCTGGTGCGCGCGGTCCAATCGCTGTTGGACCCCATCGGTTTCGCGCTGCTGCCGCGCATGGCGCGGCGCACGCACCGCGGGTTCTGGCGCGATTCGAGCTGGACGCTGGCGGCCTGCGTGGGGCTGGCGGTCCTGGTGGCGGCCATGGCCTGGGCCGCCGCGCCCCTGCTCATTCATCTGATCTTCGGTGACGAGTTCGCCGAGGCGGTGACCGTGCTGCGGGCCGAGGTGCTGATCCTGCCCGCGACGACCATCACCTCGTTCATCACGACCGCGGTGCTGCCCGTGCGCCAGGACTCCGCGGGCGTGCTCGTCGGCGGGTTCATCGGGACCGCGGTCGCCGCGCTCGCGCTGGGCGTGGCGGCGTGGTCGCACTCGCTGTGGGCGCTGGTCTGGGGCATCGTCCTGGCCGAATTCGCCGTCGCGTGCTGGTACATCGTGCGGATGCGCTGGCTGTTCGTGCGCGATCTGGCGAACGCCACCCAGGTCACAACCTTGCTGCCGGTGGTTCGGAAGGAAAGACGATGAGGATTCTGTTCGTAGGAGACGACTGGCTCGGCAGCAACGCGCGCTCGCTCGCCGAGGGCTTTCGGCATGCGGGGCACGAGGTTCTGGTCGTCGACTCCACCCCCGTGACGCTGCCGCCGCGGTTGTCGCCGTCCTGGCTCTACTCCAAGGTGGCCGACCGGCGCGCGCCGCAGGTGGTCGACCAGGTGCACGCTCGCATCGAGCGCGCGGCCGCCGAACTGCATCCCGACATGGTGTTCGTGTTCAAGGGGGTGCATCTCGATCAGAGCCGGCTGCTGGCGACGCCCGCTCGGTTGCACGTGCACTACAGCCCGGACGACGTGTCCAACCCGGTCAACATCACCCCGGAATACCTTGCGCTCGAGTCGCAGTGGGATCTGATCGTCACCACCAAACGGCACAACATGCCGGAGCTGCTCGCCCGCGGGGCGCGCGAGACCCTGTTCGTGCGCAGCGCCTACGATCCGGCGTGGCACCATCGGTGCGCGCGCCGCGGGTCGCGCCAGTTCCTGACCGGGTTCATCGGGGCGTGCCGCCCGGACCGGCGCGACAGCGTGGTCTCCCTGGCCCGGACGTACGGCGCGCAGATGATGGTGAGCGGACCCGGCTGGCAACAGGTTCGGCAGTTGCGCAGCACGCGGGCCAAGCTGTCGGGTCCGGTCTACGGCGAGCAGTTCTCCATAGCGGTCGCCTCCATCACCGCCAACCTGGTCTTCCTGAACTCCGACAATCGCGATACGCACACCTGCCGTACCTTCGAAGTCCCCGCGGCGGGTGGGCTTTTCGTCGGCGAGCGCACCGCCGAGCACTCCGAACTCCTCGCCGATCGCACCGAGGCGTTCCTGTTCTCCGATCGCGATGAGCTCGACGAGATCCTGGAGTGGTGCGCGGCCAACCCCGGTCCCGCGGCGCGCGTGGCCGAGGCCGGCTATCGGACCATCACCAAGGGCGGGCATCGGTACGCCGACCGGGCGCGGGAGATCATCGATGCGATCGGATAGCACCGCGGGACAGGAGATCTCGTGCTGAGCGCGAGTGTCACGATCGCGCTCATCGCGCTGGCGCTGCTCACCATCGTCGTGGCGGCCGGGCGGGTGGGCGGCGTTGCCCAGGTGCTGCTGGTGGCGCAGGCGGTGTACTGGACGATGTCGTACGTGGCCCGGCCGCTGGTGCTGCTGGTGGTGCGGCCCGAGCCCAGCTTCGGCGACAACGTGGCCGATCCGCGACTGGCGCGCATCGGCTACGACATCGGACTCGCGCTGGTGCTGCGCCCCGTGGTGTTCGGGATGTGGGTGTACGCGGGGTTCGTCGTCGCCTTCGCGATCTGGGCCCGGCGCAGGTCGCGGCCCGAGCGCACGGTGGTGATCACCCGGGATCCGAACTTCCTGCCGACGTTGTGCGTGCTGTATCTGCTCGGCACCCTGGCCCGGCTGGCGAGCGTCGCCACCGGCGCGGCCGGTAGAGCGGGCGAGGTCGAGAGCGCCAGTCCCGTATTGAGTTTGCTCACGACCATGGCGACCGTCGGCGCGCTGGGCCTGATCGTGTTCATGCGATCGGAGAGCAACCGGACCACCCTGCTGGTGGTCGGGGTGCTGCTGCTCGGGGAGCTGTGGTGGACCACCGCGATCCAGTCCAAGACCCCGGTGCTCGGGGCGGCGCTCGCGATCGCGGTGCGGTTCGGGCTGGAAGGGTGGACGCGGACGAAACTGGTCTCGATCGCGGCGGTGTCGGTCGCGGGTATCGGCGCGTTCGGCTGGCTGCAGTCGCTCAAGGCCACCGACTACTCGAAAGCGGAAGCGGCGCTGACCGATTCGGGCTACCCGCCGGCCGTGCAGCCCTTCCTCAGCCTGCTGCGCCGTTTCGATCTGCTCGAGGCCGCCACGGACGTCTACTACACCGGTCCGAACTCGTGGCTCAGCTTCGATCAGGTGGTGAACCATGTGCTCGTGAGCATGGTCCCCACCCAATTGCTCGGCGCGGAGAAGGCGCAGTCCGGAACCGAGTGGGCCAACCACGTGCGCGGCACCTCGGTCGATATGAGCCAGGTGTCGGTGTCGCTGGCCGAGGGCAACGTCAACGAGGGCTACGTGCTCGGCGGCTACGCCGGCATCGTGATCGGGATGCTGTGCACCTTCCTGCTGCTGCTCGCCTGGGAGCGAACGCTGTACTCGCGCTTGCTGATTCCGGTGATCTTCGGGACCGCGCTGATCGAGTTTCCGGTCATCTTCGAACGCGGCGTGCTCGGCACCGCCGAGACGCTGGGCAAGTTTCTGCAGGCAGCGGTGCTCATCTGGGTGGTGTACCTCCTGGTGGGAGAGCTGCGACGAAAACCAGGGTCGATCGGCGCGCCGGCGCCGCCGCGCCCGATCGAATCCGCTGCCGCGGACAAGCGAAGGAATTGAGTTATGGGACTAGTGGATTACGTGCGGGTCGTCCGGCGGCGCTGGGGCGTGGTCGTCGTCGCGCTGCTGCTCGGGGTGCTGGGGTCGATCGGGTACCTCCAGACCGCACCGGTCACCTACACCGCGTCGAGCAGCGTCTACGTGTCGATGGCGACCGGTACCTCGGTCAACGACTCGTACCAGGGCGGATTGGCCGCCCAGCAGCGGGTTCGGTCGTACCTCGAGCTCGCCACCAGCACCAAGGTGCTCGATCGCGTGATCGGTCAGCTCGGGCTGCGGGGATCGGCGGAGGAACTGCGGCAACGGGTCACGGTGGCCTCGCCGCCCGCCACCGCGATGCTGCGCGTCACCGTCACCGCGCCGTCCGCCGCCGGGGCGCGCAATCTGGCCGATGAGGTCGTCGCGCAATTCCGGGCCCTGGTGGACGAATTGGAGACCATCGAGTCGACCGCCGCTCCGGCCGCCCGGGTCGCGGTGGTGGACCGCGCGGAGCTGCCCGGCGCGCCCAGTTCCCCGCAGTCCTCGCGGATCGTGATGATCGGCATCCTGGCCGGATTGCTGCTCGGCGGCGGCGGAGCGCTGCTGCTCGAACGGCTCGACCGCCGCGTGCGCTCGCAGCCGGAACTGGCGGAGCTGGTGCCGGTGCTGGGCACGGTCGCGCTCGACGGCCCCGGAACCGAGGCCGATCTGCGCCAGGTGCGGGCTCGCCTGGTCAAGGACGTGGCGGGCAGCCGCGTGAAAACCGCCATGCTGACCAGCTTTTCGAAGAACTCCGAGCCGTCCCTCGCGGTGGGGCTGGCGCGTTCGCTGGCCGACGCCGGGCGGCACGTGCTGCTGATCGACGCAGACACCACCCGCAAGGGCAGCACCGGCCTGATGCCGGAGAACAACGGTGCGGGACTGGTCGACATGCTGCGCGGTGGCCGGTCGGCCGCCGAGGGCGTGCTGTCCTGGTCCGACCGCGGCATCTGGGTGATCCCGCTGGGGGCCGCCGATCAGGGCATGTCGGATCTGCTGGCCTCGGAACAGTTCGACAAGTTGCTCGCCGAACTCGAGAACATGTTCGACGACGTGCTCATCGATGTCGCGCCGGTGCTCGCCGCCGCGGATGCGCTCACCGTGGGCCCGCGCTGCGGGCGGACCATCGGGATCGCCGAACTCGGCCACACCACCTCGGGCGAGGTCAACGGCGCGGTGGCCGCGCTGGCAACGGTGGGCGCGAGCCGGCCGCAGACGATCGCCATCGCCGCGCGCGGCGGGTGGGCGGAGCGGCTGACCGGAGGGCTGCGCAGGTGACGGGCGAGGGAATGCAGCGGCGCCGCATGCTGGCCGGAGCCCTCGGCGCGGCGGTCACCCTGCCGGTCGCCGCGTGCGCCGCGGCCGGGCCCGGCGCCGCCGCGCCGGGCGGCACGGTCCGCAATGTCCGGGATTTCGGCGCGATCGGCGACGGCACCGCGGATGACACCGCCGCGATCGCCGCGGCCTGCCGGACCGGTGACGAGCCGCTGGTGCTGTACCTGCCCGCGGGCACGTACCGGGTCACCCGGTGGCCCGAACTCTCGGACTTCGCCACGATCTACGGCGACGGCGGCGACGCCACCACCATTCTCTGCGAGACCGACACCACGCTGATCTCGCTTCGGCATCGCCAGCGGGTGCGCTTCGCCCGGCTCGGCATCTATCTCACCGGGCCGTCGGCCACCGCGGTGTCGCTGTTCCAGTGCTTCCGCTGCTCCTTCGACTCGGTCGTGATTCGCGGAAATCATCTGAGCGACAACTTCCCCCGCTACGCCGCGCAACGCGGGGTGGTGCTGGAGGGCAACACCGGCGGCACCGCCTTCCTGAACTGCGACATCAACAACTTCGGGTTCGGGCTGGTGACCTCCTGCATCCAGAACTACGTGACCTCGTCCAAGTTCACCAACAACCGCATCGGCGTGCTCGGCACCGGCAACGACCACAACGCCGGGCTGGCGCTGACCAACGTCGAGTTCGTCTCGGACAATGACCCGCGCACGACCGACAAGCACCTCTGGGTGGACGGCGCATCGAACGATTGGTGGCTGACCAATGTGTGGTTCGAGGGTTCGGACATCGCGCTGTCGATCGGGCAGGCGGGCGGGGCGGGCGGGCCGTCCCAGTTCGGCATGGTCAATTGCAAGGTGGCCGCGCGCAGCGTCTGCCTCGACCTGATCCATTGCCGCCAGCCCTATCTGGCGAACGTGCGGTTCGATCCGGACCCGCATTCGACCCCCATCGAATTGCGGATCGATGCGGCGGGCTGCCCGGAGGGCACCGCGATCAATCTGATCTCCAGCGCGGCCGCCGACATCGCCGCCGGGGTCTTCCCGCCGGGCTGGCAGGTGATCGGCCGGGGCAGTGCGAACGTGCCCGCGGTACAGGGAACGTTGATCGCGCAGGCGACCGGGGACGCCGATGTCTTCCGCGCGCAGGCGCCCGATGGCGCACCGATGTCCGCCATATTGTCCAGCGGGGCTTGGTTTTCCGATCGCGCCGACGGCGGGGTGGTGCTCAAGGATCCGGAGGGCGGCTACTGGCGGCTGGTGGTGTCGCCCTCGGGCGCGCTCACCACGGCCCCGCTCGGCAAGCAGCGGCCGACGCGGTGACGCCTCGATGATCAGCAGCCGAAAAGCGTTGTCGCGAACCCGGATCGGGCCGGTGAGCCTGCCGGGTGGAACGATCGTGCTGCGGCCGCCGCGCTCGGCGGACTTCGCGCGCTGGCGGCAGATCCGGCTCCTGGATCAACGGCTGATCGAACCCTACTGGGGCACTTCGCCGCTCGGCTGGCGCGCCCGGCACAGCGAGCGGGTCTGGGTGCGTGAGTTCCTCGACGCCGTGGTGTACACCCGGCTCGGGCGGCGGCTGGCGCTGGTGATCGAGGTCGACGGCTGTTTCGCCGGCCAGATCGAGCTGACGTCGATCGACAGGCGCACGCGCAGCGCGGAAATGGGCTTCTGGCTGGACTCGGTCCGGGCGCGCCGCGGGGTCTCCACGGTGGCCGCGGGCATGCTGATCGACTTCGCGCTCGAGCAGCTGGGCCTGGAGCGGATCGTCGCGCCGATCTCCACGGACAACGCGCCGGTGCTGCGCGGGGCCGCCGTGTGCGGCATGGTCCGGGAGGCGACCATGGCGCGCTACTTCGATGTCGGCGGCGAGCGCCGCGACCACGAACTCTGGGTGGCGACGGTGGCGGCCGCGCCGCCGGGCGGGTACGCGGCGCGGACCATCGAGAAGTACGCCGGCATGGACGCGAACCCGGTCGAGCGGCTCGTCGCCCTGGAACCCGAGCGCGCGCCGGGTCCCGCGGCGCTGGCGGCCGGGGTCGTGCGTTTCGCCCTGGGGTGGTTGCGGCGCAGACTGCGGCGGTTGCGCAGGGGCACAAACGAACTGATCACCTCCGGCGTGCGGCCGGACGTGGTGCTGCGCAGTCGCACGCTGGCCGATGTCTGTAGACCGGCTGTGCCCAAAGAGCATTCGATGATTCACGAGCTGACCACGCAGCTGCGCGGCTGGTCGGGGCTGACCTCCGATCCGGGTCTGATCCTGGTGATCGAACGCGCGGGCGTTCCGGTCGGGCAGGCCCGGCTGTACGGCCTCGATCGCTTCAATCGCAGTGCGCGCGTGCATCTTCACCTCGCGGTGCCGGACCCGGACGGTGATATCGGCGCGACCGCCCTGCGAGCTCTGATCGACACCGCGTTCGAGCGGTTCGGCGTCCTGCGGCTTTCTATGACCGCGCCGGCGGACGCCCCGGCGACGGCCGCGGCCGCGGTACGGGCCGGGATGGCGTCGGAGGGCATACTGCGCGAGATCGTCGGGCCCGGCGGGCTTCGTGGCGATCACGAGCTGTGGGCGGTCACCGTCGAGGCCGGCGCCCGGCAGCGTTCGGTGCCGGCATGATCGAATCCGGCAGGCGGCGACGGCGGTGGGCGGTCCGGCTCGCGGCCGCCGTGACGGTGTGCGGTGCGGTCGCGGTGGCCGGACTGCCGGTGTACGTGCACCCGCAACTGGATCCGCTGCGGCCCGCCGACGCGATCGTGGTGCTGGGCGGCACCCCGTACGAGCGCTTCGACCTCGGCCTCGAGCTGGCCCGGCGCGGATACGCGCCGCAACTGCTGATCTCGCGCTCGACCGGCGCCGACGACCCGGAGATGGCCAAGTACTGCGACGGCCACTTCGCCTTCCAGGTCAGCTGTTTCGAGCCCGATCCCTGGACGACGCAGGGCGAGGCGCAGGAGGTCGGCAGGCGCGCCGCGCGGTTCGGCTGGCGGCACCTCATCGTCGTGACCTTCACCCCGCACATCTCGCGGGCCCGGTACATCCTCGGCAAGTGCTTCGACGGCGAGCTGACCATGGTCGCCAGCCCCACGCCCACCGGTCCGCGGTTCTGGTCCTGGATGTACCTGCGCCAGAGCGCGGGCTATCTCAAAGCTTTCGCCGAGCCCCGATGCTGAATCCGAAAGGCACGCACCGATGATCACTTCCTCCGGCCCGCCCGCGCCGGAGCGGACGCCCGCTTCGAGCCCGTCGTACGCGCACCTCGCCGCCAGCGCCGCCGCCCGCGCCCGGCTGCACGAACTGGTGCCCGGCGGCGCGCACACCTATGCGCGCGGGGACGATCAGTATCCCGAGGCGATGGCCCCGGTGCTGGTGCGCGGCAACGGGTGCCGGGTACAGGACGTCGACGGTCACGAGTACATCGAGTACGGCATGGGCCTGCGTTCGGTCAGCCTCGGCCACGGGTATCGGCCGGTGGTCGAGGCGGTGTCGGCGGCGATCGCGGACGGGGTCAACTTCTCTCGCCCGACCGAGCTGGAACTGCTTGCCGCCGAGGACTTCCTGAGTCTGGTGCCGGGAGCGGACATGGTGAAGTTCGCCAAGAACGGTTCCGACGTCACCACGGCGGCGGTGCGATTGGCGCGGGCCGCGACCGGTCGCACCACGGTGGCGGTGTGCGATCAGCCGTTCTTCTCCACCGACGACTGGTTCATCGGCACGACCGCGATGAACGACGGCATCCCCGACACCGGCGACGTCGTTCGTTTCGAGTACGGCGATCTCGAGGCGCTGGCGGCGTTGCTGGCCGGGCGCGAGGTGGCCTGCGTGATCATGGAGGCGGCCACGGCGCTGGCCGAACCCGCACCCGGGTATCTGGAAGGTGTTCGCGCCCTGTGCGATCGGCACGGCACACTGCTGATCTTCGATGAGATCATCACCGGGTTCCGCTGGGCGGCCGGTGGCGCCCAGGCGGTGTACGGCGTCACCCCGGATCTCTCGTGCTGGGGCAAGGCGATGGGCAACGGGTTCCCGATCTCGGCCTTGGCGGGCAAGCGCGAGTTCATGGAGCTCGGCGGGTTGCGTACCGAGCGGGCCCGGGTCTTCCTGCTCTCCACCACGCACGGCGCGGAATCGGCCGGGCTGGCGGCGTTCCGGGCGGTGGTGCGGGCCTACGCGACCACCGATCCCATCGGCCGGATGGAACACGCGGGCCGTCGCCTGGCCGACGCCGTCAACGCCGTCGCGGCCGAGGCCGGGATCGCCGGTCACCTGCAGGTGGCGGGCCGCCCGTCCTGCCTGATCTTTCGCACGAACGACGCTTCCGGACAACCCGCACAGGAGTTTCGCACCTTGTTCATGCAGGAGATGCTCGAGCGGGGGGTGCTCGGGCAATCGTTCGTCACGTCCGCCGCACACACCGACGCCGACATCGATCAGACCGCGGCGGCCTGCCGGGCCGCCGCGGTGATCTACCGCAGGGCGCTCGATCAGGGCGGGGTCGACGGGCTGCTGCGGGGTCGCCCCACCGCGCCCGCGATCCGCCGCTTCGCCGCACCGCGGCGCATCGGGCAGGCCGCCGAATGAGCGCGCCGCGGATCGGCCTCGTGCACGAACGATTCACCGAGTACGGCGGCTCGGAGGCGGTGGTCGCGGAGTTCACCCGAACCTGGCCCGGCGCACGGGTTTTCGCGCCCATCGTCGATGTCGCCCGCTCGCCCGCGCCGCCCGCCGACAACCTGGCGATGCCGTGGGGGGACATCGAGGACACCTGGCTCACCCGCGCGCACGCCGCGACCGGCCGCCGATCGCACGCGCCACTGCTGCCGTTCGCGCCGCGCGCGTTCCGCGGGCTGCCCCTGACCGGCCGGTTCGACGCGGTGGTCGTCAGCCATCACGCCTTCGCGACCCAGGCGGTGTTCGCGACGGACGCGCCGGTGGTGGCGTACGTGCACAGCCCGGCACGCTGGGCCTGGGACAGGGCTTTTCGCGCGCAGGAGGGCGGCGGCCGCGCGGGGCAGCTCGCCCTGACCGGCCTCGGCCACATCGCCCGGCGCGCCGAGCTGCGCGCGGCCCCGCACCTGACCCGGGTGATCGCCAACTCGCACGCGGTCGCCGAGCGGGTGCAGGACTGGTGGGGATTACCCGCGACGGTGGTGAATCCGCCCGTGCGCCTTGATCGCTTCGCCCTCGATCCCACCGTCGAACGGGAGGACTTCTTCTTGTTCGCGGGCCGGCTCGTGCCCTACAAACGTCCGGACCTGGCGATTCGAGCCGCCCGCCGCGCGGGCTGCCGCCTGATGGTGGTCGGGGACGGCCGCTTCCGCCGCCAACTCGAGGAGCTGGCCGGCCCGGAAACCACCTTCCTCGGCGCGGCCCCCGACGAGGTCCTGGTGGACATGTACCGCCGCTGCCGCGCCCTGCTGATGCCCGGGATCGAGGATTTCGGCATTGTCCCCGTGGAAGCGATGGCCTGCGGCACCCCCGTCCTGGCGGTGTCCGAAGGCGGCGCCCTGGACACGGTCCGCCCCGGCGTGACCGGCGAGTACGTGCCCCCCGGCTCCGACGAGGAGGTCGTCGAACACCTGGCCCAGCGGATGACCGGTTTCGACTCGGCGACCTTCGACCCGTCCGTGATTCGAGCCCACGCGGAGTCGTTCGGCCCCGCCTCGTTCCGCGACCGGGTGGCCGCGGTGGTCGCTGACGTCCTGGAGCCCGGGCGGGTGGCCCCTCCCGGCACGGATGCGATGAGCGGAGGACGGTAGCGCCCTGCTGCCCCGCGATCGGCCCGGAATCACTCGATTCCGGGCCGTTCTCGTGTTCGGGGGCGCCGAGTTCGGGGCATGCCGAGCGCGGGACGTAACGCGAGGTAATTTCGGCGGAAGGCGGCGGTGACAATTCAGCAACATCGGTGCGGGAAGTTGGGCGGGTAAACCTTTCTGGGCGTATGCCCAGCTCAGTGTGTGAGGAGTGCGAGTCTCTCTATGACTGCTGCGACCCGGACCGACCTCATCGGCGAAGCCGCCTCCGACGACTATCTGGCCAAGAGAACGCTGCGGAAGGGGTCCGCGGGGTGGGTGCTGCTCGCGGGGCTCGGGGTCAGTTACGTGATCTCGGGGGACTACTCGGGGTGGAACTTCGGACTCGCACAGGGCGGGTTCGGGGGGCTGTTGATCGCCACCGTCCTCATCGCGGGGATGTATCTGGCCATGGTGCTGGGGATGGCGGAGCTGTCGGCCGCACTGCCCGCGGCGGGCGGCGGATACACCTTCGCGCGGCGGGCGCTGGGACCGTGGGGCGGATTCGCCACGGGCGCGGCCATTCTCATCGAGTACGCCATCGCGCCCGCCGCCATCGCCACCTTCATCGGCGGCTACGTCGAATCGCTGAACCTGTTCGGGATCACCGACGGGTGGTGGGTGTACCTGGCGGTGTACGTGCTGTTCATCGGCATCCATCTCGCCGGTGCGGGGGAGGCGCTCAAGGTCATGTGCGCCATCACCGTGGTGGCGCTGGCCGGTCTGGTGATCTTCGCTGTCGCGGCCTGGGGGGAGTTCGAGATCGCCAATCTCACCGATATCCCGGCCGATCCCGACGCGCTGGGCAGTTCCTCGTTCCTGCCGTTCGGTGCGTTCGGGGTCTGGGCCGCCATTCCCTTCGCCATCTGGTTCTTCCTCGCCGTGGAGGGCGTGCCGCTGGCCGCCGAGGAGGCGCGCGAGCCGGAGAAGAACGTGCCGAAGGGCATTATCGCGGCGATGCTGGTGCTGCTGGTGACCGGCGGCGCGGTGCTGCTGCTGTCCACGGGAGCCCTTGGCGCGGAGAAGCTTTCGACCTCCGGCAACCCCCTGGTCGAGGCGCTGGGTGACAGCGGAGCGGCCACCGCGGTCAACTACATCGGGCTGGCCGGTCTGGTCGCGAGCTTCTTCTCCATCGTCTACGCGTACTCGCGGCAGACCTTCGCGCTCTCGCGAGCCGGATACCTGCCCAAGTCGCTGTCGGTGACCAACCGGCGCAAGGCGCCGATGCTCGCGCTCATCGTGCCGGGCGTCATCGGCTTCGGCCTGTCGCTGACCGGCGAGGGCGCGATGCTGTTGAACATGGCGGTCTTCGGCGCCGCCCTGAGCTACGTGCTCATGATGGTGAGCCACATCGTGCTCCGGGTGCGCGAGCCGGGCATGCGCCGGCCGTACCGCACCCCCGGCGGCGTCGCGACCACCGGTTTCGCGCTGATCGTGGCGTGCGTGTCGGTGGTGGCGACCTTCCTGGTCGACCCGGTCGCGGCCGGCTGGACCCTGGCCGCCTTCTGCGCCTTCCTGCTCTATTTCGGCCTGTACAGCCGGCACCGCCTGGTCGCCAACTCACCCGACGAGGAGTTCGCCGTGCTGGCGCGCGCCGAACAGGAGCTCGAATGACGCGCTACCACCAGATGATCGGCGGCGCCTCCTATACCTTCGACGGTCTGGTCGACCTGCTGGCCAAGGCCACACCCCGGCGCAGCGGCGACGAACTCGCCGGCTGCGCCGCGGGATCGGATGCCGAACGCGCGGCCGCGCAATGGGCGCTGGCGGAGGTGCCGCTGCCCGCTTTCCTGAACGATCCGGTGGTGCCGTACGAAACCGACGAGGTCACCCGGCTCATCATCGACACCCATGATCGCCGGGCCTTCCAGGCCGTCTCCCACCTCACGGTGGGCGGCCTGCGGGACTGGTTGCTGCACGTGGCCGCCGCCTCGGGCGCGGCCGCGACCCTGGCCGCGGTCGCGCCCGGGCTCACCCCCGAAATGGTCGCCGCGGTCAGCAAACTCATGCGCAATCAGGATCTGATCGCCGTCGCCAAGGCCGTGGAGGTGCGGGCCGGATTCCGCACCACCGTCGGGTTGCCCGGCACCCTGGCCACCCGGCTCCAGCCCAACCATCCCACCGACGATCCGCGCGGCATCGCCGCGGCGGTGCTGGACGGGCTGTTGCTCGGCTGCGGCGACGCGGTGATCGGCATCAATCCGGCCACCGATTCACCCAGGGCCACGGCGGATCTGCTGCACCTGCTCGACGAGGTGCGCCGCCGCTTCGACATTCCCACCCAGTCCTGCGTGCTCTCCCACGTCACCACGACCCTGGGATTGATCGAGGCCGGTGCGCCGGTGGACCTGGTCTTCCAATCCGTCGCGGGCACCGAGGGCGCGAATTCGGGCTTCGGCGTGAACATCTCGCTGCTGCGCGAAGCCAACGAGGCGGGACGGTCATTGCGCCGCGGAACCGTCGGCGACAACGTCATGTACTTGGAAACCGGTCAGGGCTCGGCGCTTTCGGCCGGTGCGCACCTGGGCGTCGGCGGCCGTCCGGTGGATCAGCAGACCCTCGAGGCGCGGGCCTACGCCGTGGCCCGGGACCTGGATCCGTTGCTGGTCAATACCGTTGTCGGGTTCATCGGTCCCGAATATCTGTACGACGGCAAGCAGATCATTCGCGCGGGGCTCGAGGATCACTTCTGCGGCAAGCTGCTGGGCCTGCCCATGGGCGTGGACGTCTGCTACACCAATCACGCCGAAGCCGACCAGGACGATATGGACACCCTGCTCACCCTGCTGGGTGCGGCCGGGTGCGCGTTCGTCATCGCGGTGCCGGGTGCGGACGACGTCATGCTCGGCTACCAGAGCCTGGCGTATCACGACGCCCTCTACGCTCGAAAAGTATTGGGGCTCAAACCCGCTCCGGAGTTCGCGGCCTGGCTGGAGCGGCTCGGGATGCTGGACTCGAACGGCCGGGTGCTGCCGATCGAGCCGCTTTCCTCGCCCCTGCACACGCTGGCCATCGCGGGATGAGCGAGACGAGACCCGCGCCGGGAGTGGAATCGGTTGCCGCCCAAGCATTCTGGGACGGCCTGCGACGCAGCACGCAGGCCCGCATCGGGCTCGGCCGGGCGGGCGACGCGCTGCCGACCGCGGAGGTGCTGAAATTCCGGGCCGCACACGCCGCCGCCCGCGACGCCGTGCACAACCCGCTCGACGTGCCGGGCCTGATGGCGCGGGTGCGCGCGCTCGGACTCGGGGAGCCGGTGCACGTCGCCAGCCGGGCCGTCGACCGCTCGCAGTACCTGCGCAGGCCGGATCTGGGTCGTCTGCCCGCGGAAAGCGCTACCGGAGAAAAGCTTTCGGGAATCGAGTCGACAGGCGCGGACGTGGGCGTCGTCCTCGCGGACGGCCTGTCCCCGCGTGCCCTCACCGATCACGGCGCGCCCATGCTGCTGGCGCTCGCCGCGGAGCTGGGTGACCGCTACACCCTCGCGCCGCCGGTCATCGCCACCCAGGCCCGGGTGGCGCTGGGCGACCACATCGGGCACGCCCTCGGGGTGCGAACGCTGCTGGTGCTCATCGGCGAACGTCCCGGGCTGTCGGTCGCGGACAGTCTCGGCATCTACCTCACCCACCTGCCCCGGCCCGGCCGCGCCGATTCCGAGCGCAACTGCATCTCCAATATCCATCCGCCGGAGGGGCTCGGCTACGCGCGGGCCGCGCGGGTAGCCTGCGGTCTGATCGAGGGTGCGCGCCGGATCGGGCGGTCGGGAGTGGAGCTGAAGGACACCTCCGACGATGCGGAACTCGCCGAGCGGGACGCGATGGTGCTGGAGCCCGGCGCAAGCCCCAACAGTCGTTGTGCAGCCGACCAAACGATCTTGAGCTAGATTGTGAAACTGACAGATTCACATTTTCGATTCGTGCTGTAGACGCAGGGCACGCAATAGTCGGTGTGATTCACAGTTCAGAAGTGCCGGTCCGTACGACGCACTGAGTTCGAGGTGTCGGGGCCGAGGAATCAGCGTTCGATGGCGGCTGACCATACGAGGAAAGTCTTGTTCAGAGTTGCCTTCAGGGCCGCGGTCCTGATGTTGAGTGCGGTCGCTTCCCTGGGAGTGGTGAGCGCGCCCGCGCAAGCCGCCCCGCTGTACCCGACCCCCGATCCCGATGCCTTCTACGCTCAGCCCGCCGACCTGGGAAATTTGAAGCCCGGCGACGTCGTTCGGACCCGCAAGATCGACACCGGTCCGTACGTCGGCACCGAGGGCTGGCAGGTCGCCTTCCGTTCCACCAACTCGCTCGGCGGCCCCGTCATGGGCGTCACCACCGTGCTGTTGCCCGCCGGGGTGGCGAATCCGCCGCTGGTGTCGTACCAGGCGCTGATCAATTCCCTGGGCACGCAGTGCAATCCGTCGCGGTCGCTGTTCAACGGCGAACTGCAGGACGCGCCCGGCGCCATGCTGCCGATCGGCCGGGGCTGGGCGGTCTCGCTGCCCGACTACCTCGGTCCCACCTCCGCCTACGGTGCGGCCAAGCTCAGCGGCATGATGACGCTGGACAGCGTCCGGGCCGTGCAGAAGGCGACCGAACTCGGCCTCGGCTCGTCGCCGGTGGCCATCGCCGGATACTCCGGCGGCGGAATGGCTTCCGCGTGGGCGGCCGCGCTGGCGCCCACCTACGCACCCGAGTTGAAGATCGCCGCGGTCGTGGCCGGCGGCGTCCCCGCCGACCTCGAGGAGATGGCGCTCGCACTCGGTTTCGCACCGCACCCCGGCTTCGGCCTGGCCTTCGCCGCGGCGATGGGCCTCGAGCGCGAGTACCCGGACCGGCTTCCGGTCTCGGACCAGCTCAACCCCGAGGGTCTGTGGTTCCGGGAGTTCACCCACGACGCGTGCCGCCGGTTCCTGCTGTTCCACGGCGCCTTCCGCAACGCCGAGCAGCTGGCGGCGTCGAAGTCCCTGATGGACAGCCAGGAAGCGCGGGCGGTGCTGCGCGAGAACAGTTTGCGTCACTACCCGGGCGTGCCCACCGCGCCGACCTACCTGTGGCAGGGCCGTTTCGACACCCTGACCTCGTTCGGCCCGGTGGCCGAGGTGGCGGATCGTTACTGCAAGGCGGGTGCGCCGGTCGACTTCCGGCCGTTCGACATCGCGGAGCACATGACCACGGCCGTAGCGGGTTTCGTGGACGCGTGGAACTACGTGGAAGCGCGCTTCCGCAACGATCCGGTGCCGACCAGCTGCTGATCGATCCGGTCCGATAGACGATCGGCCGGGACGACCACCCGCGTGCCCCGGGTTCGAAAACCATTCGAAACCCGGGGCATTCGCGTGTTCCAGGTCCGTGACCGCGGTCGGCTTCCGGTCTTTGCTCGGCTCCTCGGTCCGCGGGCGGCGCTACCGCCGGACGGCGTGCGCGATGCGCCCGGCGAACACGTCGTACTTCGGGTCCGGGTCGAATCCGTAGCGGGACAGGGTTTCCGGCACCGAGGTGTCGACTATGCCGTCGAAACCCAGTTTTTCGAGTTCGCGGGCCAGCTCGGCGGGTGCGAAGAACGTCTGCCACGGCTCGCCCTGATCGGCAACCCTGGTCAGCACGTCCGCCCCCATCGCGCGTCGTTCGGCGGATCGGGTGGCGGCCGGATCGTTGTAGTCGACGACGAGTTCGGCGTGCGCGTCGAGCCCCGCCGCGAAGGCGAACAGCCGCAGCGTGGCCGCCCTGCTCAGATACATCACCACCCCGAGGCAGACGAAGATCGCCGGCGCCGTCCGGTCGAACCCCTCCGCCCCGAGCGCGTCTCCCAGGTCGTCCCCCTCGAAATCCGCGGCCACGAACGCGACCGACTCCGGCACGCCGATCCCCGCGGCCCGCAATCGTTCTCGCTTCCACTCCTGCGTATCGGGATGGTCCACCTCGAACACCCGCAGCCCCGCATACGGGTTCCGGTACCCGAAGGTGTCCAGCCCCGCCGCCAGGATCACCAGCTGCCGAACCCCCGCCGCGACGGCCGCCTCGATCGCGTCCTCGGCCACCCGGAACCGGACCAGGATCCACGGATGCAACACGTCCGGGATCCAATTCTCCCGCGCGGCGCCCACTTCCCCGTCCGGCACCCCGCAGATGGCCGCCGCCAATGGATCATCGAAAATCCGCGCTCCCGAATCCACCCGATGCGCGGCCCGGATCAAAGCGATCGACAACGCCGTCCGGCTGGCCCGCCCCTGCTCCACGCCGTCCCCCTCGCACCGAGTTAGGTTCGCCCCCACCATATCCGCCCCCGCCCCACCCCATCCCCCGATCGCCGCGGCGAACCATCTCGATTCGGCCGGCGCGGCCCCGCGCCCGCTGTCCGGCCTGCTATTTCCGCCGGGTCGGCTTATCCGCCGAATCCTGACAGCTGATCCGCCGCGCCCTCACGCGCCCGGATCGGGGAGTGACGCCGCGATCGCTTCCCACGCGCCGTGCAGGTGGGGGCAGATCGAGCCGGTCTGGGTCAGGACCGTCACGCAGCGGTTGTCGTGGTCGTAGAGCTCGAGGGCGGAGGTGACGCCGGTGGGGCCGTGCGAGTGGGTCAGCCAGCACTCGCGGATGTGCAGGGGGCTTACCGCGTAGCGGGCGGCGCCGAACACCACCGACACGTGATCGGGTTCGTGTTCGACCAGGGCGGCGCGGTCGCGATGCAGTTGCAGGCAGCCGCCGCCGGGGACGGCGACGGTGAAGGGCAGTGACAGGTCGGCCAGATGGGTCAGCAGGTGCGGGAGCACGCGCGGCTCCACGCGGCGCGCGCCGGTGAACGGCAGCACGTGGTAGCGCTCGGTGGTCAGGGCGTCCAGGTGGGTGATCTGGTCGGTGTCCCGCCAATCCAGCTCGGACCAGCGCAGCGGCGTCTCGGGCTCCGGCGGCGCGGCGGGAGCCAGCGCGATCGCCTCGATGAGCATCGGATCGGACCGCGGGGTGAAGTAGGCGCGGTGGGTGCCCGACGCGTCGGCCAGGGTCAGGGCGCGGGGGGTGAGGTGGATGTCGGTGATCCGGCCCGGGTGCAGGCGCAGCGCGATCCGGTCTGCGCCGCAGGACAGCGCCTCGCCCGGAAACGCGGGCGGCAGATACTCGCCGGTGTGGCTGAGCAGGGCCGCGGCGTTCGCGGTCGCGGTGACCACCATCCCGAGGGCGGGCAGTGCCTGGGCGACAACCCGCGCCCCGCCGGCCACCCGGCGGGCGGGGCAGTGTTCGCAGCGGTGGCCGTCAGTACACATCGCGGACGTACCGCTTCTCGCGCTTGAGGGTGTTGACGTAGTCCGCGGCGGTCTCGGCGTCGAATCCGCCGTGCTCACCCACGATCTCGTGCAGCGCCCGGTCCACGTCCTTGGCCATGCGGGTGGCGTCGCCGCACACGTAGAAGTGCCCGCCCTCCTCCAGCCACGCGAACAGGTCCGCACCGTGTTCGCGCATCCGGGACTGCACGTAGATCTTGTCGGCCTGATCCCGCGAGAACGCCAGGTCCAGCCGGTCCAGCAGCCCCGACCCGTGCCAGGCCGTCAGCTCCTCGGCGTAGATGTAATCGTGCTCGCGATGCTGGTCCCCGAAGAACAGCCAATTGCGCCCGCCCGCACCGCGCTGTTCCCGCTCCTGCAGGAACGCCCGGAACGGCGCGATCCCGGTCCCGGGACCGACCATGATCATCGGCGCGTCGTCCGAACTCGGCACCCGGAAGGACTTGTTGGGCTGCAGGAAGATGCGTGCGTCCCCGCACCGATCGGCGAGATAGGTCGAGCACACGCCGCCGCGATCGCGCCCCGCGTGCTGATACCGCACCCCCGCCACGGTCAGGTGAATGCGCTCGGGATGCGCCAGCGAACTCGAGGAGATCGAATATGCCCGGTGCTGCAGCGGTTTGAGCAGTCCGATGAACTCCTCCAGCGCCAGCACGTCACCCCCGATCCGCAGGATGTCGAGGATGTCCTTGCCGTAGAGCCAGCGATCGAGCACGTCCTTGACCCCGCCGCGCAGCACGTGCGAGAGCTCCTCGTTCTCCGCGCGGCTCTCCACCTCGCTGAGCAGATCCTTGGCGGGCGTGCTGATCTCGTAGCGACCGCCGAGCAGCACGCTCAGCGGCTCGCCGTCCACGACGGTGTCCGGCGACACCCGGAAGTGGTCCGCGATGGCCGCCACCAGCTCGGGGTTGTTCTCCGGGAAAACCGCCAGCGCGTCACCCGCCTCGTACCCGATGCCGCTGTCCGCCAGCGCGAACTCGACGTGCCGAATCTCCTTGCCGGACCGGGGCCCCGACAGCATCCGGTTCACCGGCAGCTGCGCCACGTACGGATTCTTGCGCGTCCACCCGGACCGCGCGAGGGTGCTGGGCGGCGGCGTCCCGGGCGTGCCGCCCGCCCCGGCCAGGGTCACCAGCGTGGCGACCGCGCCGCGCACCCACTCGGCCGCCGGTGTCTCGTAATCGATGTCGCAGTCGGTCCGCCCCACGACCCGATGCGCCCCGAGCTGTTCCAGCCTGGTGTCGATGAGCTTGCCCGCCTGGCAGTAGCCGTCGTAGCCGGTGTCGCCGAGCGCGAGCACGCCGTAGGCGAGCCCTTCCAGACGCGGCGCTGTCTCCGAAGACAGTGCTTCCCAGAACAATTCGGCATTGTCCGGCATCTCGCCCTCACCGTAGGTGGAGGTGATGACCAGCACGTACTTGAATCCGACCAGCTCGTCGAGCTTGATGTCGTCTAGCCCGCTGACCCGCGCGTCGAACCCCTGCGCGGTGGCCGCGGCCGCGGTATCGGCCGCGAGCCCTTCGGCGTTGCCGGTCTGGCTGCCGTACAGGATGCGCAGCGACGGTCGCGGCGCACCGGTTTCGGTGCTCGCCGGGGCGGCGGCCGGGGCCATGGCGAGCCGGGAGTGCAGGCCGGCCAGGAAGCCGGCGAGCCAGGCGCGCTGGTCCTCGTTGAACGGCGCGTCCTCGGGAATGTAGGCGATCTTCATGTACTCGCTCTTCAGGTGGTCTGCAGGGAAGGACCGGACAGCGCGACGACCGGAATCGACTTGTGCGCGAACAGTTCCTCGAAGGAGGGCAGGCGGCCGATGCGGTCGATGTTCTTGGCGCTCTGGAACAGGATCCAGCCGTAGGTGCCGGGACTGTCCATCGAGCGCACATTGCGTTCGCTCAGCGCCCGCTTGTAGTCGGTGAGTCGTTTGTCCGCGACCATGACCGCCAGGTCCTCGTCGCTGAACCCGTCGATGGCCTCGCGGGCGTACTTCTGCAACTTCTGGATGAGGAAGAAGTCCTCGGTGAGCACCAGATTGCGCACCGCGGCCCCGATGCGCGGATCCTGTACCGCGCTCACCTCCGGCAGCCGTGACATCGCCAGCTGCTGCGCCATGTTCAGCACCGTGTAGGTGTTGAGCAGCGCGTACATCTCCTCGGTATCGGTGTCGCCGTATCCGGGCACCGCACCGCCGAGCACCGTGCGGGACTCGCGGTAGGACAGCTTGAACTTGCGCACCTGATGCCCGGACAGCGCGGCGGCGAGTTCGTCCAGCAGCTCCCTGCGGGTCTTGGCGGCCAGAATCGCGTCGGCGTCCTGGTACTGCAGCAGTGCGCGCGGCATGGCGTACACCAGGTGCGCGCGGGTGCCCTCCCAGTCCGCGAGCAGCGCCGCGCCGCGCTCGGACCCGGTCGCCTCGACATGCCATTCCAGCAGCGTGCGCGCGGCCTGCTCGTGGAACGGCGCGTCCGTGATCGGCAGCACCAGCACCGAATCCGCGCTGACCTTCGCGCCCAGCGCGCCTTCGGGGTCGTACTGGTAGAGGAAGCCGCCGCTCATGCCGTTCCCGACGCCCTTGCCGAAGCCGCCGATATTGAGGACCGCGCCGTTGGTCATGTACTCGCACAGGAATTCGCCGACGCCCTCCACGACCGCCGAGGCCCCGGAGTTGCGCACCGCGAACCGGTCACCGGCTTCGCCGTCGACGAACAGCCGTCCGCCCGATGCCCCGAACAGCGCGAAGTTGCCGATGAGCACGCTGCCCCCGGGCGCGGTGGACCCGCCGCCCGGCGACCGCACGGTGATCACGCCGCCGCAGGCGCTCTTGCCCACGCCGTCGTTGCAGGTTCCGATGTGGGTCAGGCTGATTCCGTCGTTGCAGAACAGCCCGTAGCTCTGGCCGGCCGAGCCGGTGGTGGTGATCTCCACGCTGCCGGGCTGCAGATGTCGCCGGCCGCGGTCGTCGGTCACGACCGCCGCGCCGTCGGCGTCGCCGTGGTTGAGCATGCGCTCGATGTCGATGGCGAGCTGACCGCCGACGCCCTTGTTCCGGTTGGTGAGCGCGACCGGCGGCAGCACCGCACCGTCCAGGCTCAGCGCCGCGAGGAAGGAGTCGTCGATCGCGTAGTCCTTCTCCATGTAGATCGGGTTCTCGACGACGAATTCCGCTGCCACGGTGAGCATTCGGCGCAGGTCCAGGCGTCCGATGGAGGACGGGTGGTCGAGCAGGTGCAGCAGATCGCTGCGCCCGCGCGCCGCCCGCAGCGAGGGCACGCCCAGGGTGGCCAGGATCTCCCGGACCTCGTGCGAGATGTTGAGCAGGTACTGCGCCAGCGCGCGCGGATCACCCTCGAACACTTCGGGATTGGTGGTGAGACCGGCCGGGCACTTGATGTTGCAGTTCTTCGCCATCACGCAGCGCAGCATCATCAGCGCGGTGGTCCCGAATTCGAAACTGTCGGCCCCGAGCAGCGCGGATTTGACCACGTCGCTCGCGGTCTGATGCGCGCCCGAACATCGCAGCACGACCTTCTGTCGAATACCGTTGGCGCACAGCGCCTGATGCACCTCGGCGACGCCGATCTCCGCGGAGCGGCCCGCGTACTTCAGGCTGGTGACCGCGGCCGCGCCGGTGCCGCCGGTGTTGCCCGCGACATTGATGACGTCGGCCCCGGCCTTGGCGACCCCGACCGCGATGGTGCCGATGCCCTCCGAGGACACCAGCTTCACGATCACCCGCACCCGGGCGGCCTTGCAGTCGTGAATGAGCTGGGCCAGATCCTCGATCGAGTAGGTGTCGTGGTGCGGCGGCGGGGACACCAGCTCTACGCCGGGGGTTCCGCCGCGCGCGGCCGCGATCTCGACGGTCACCTTCGGCGCCGGCAACTGGCCGCCCTCACCGGGTTTCGCGCCCTGCCCGATCTTGATCTCGAGTTCGCGCAGCATCGGATCGGCGAGATAGCCCGCCCACACCCCGAAGCGCCCGGAGGCGAACTGCTTGATGCGCGAGCCGCGAATGGTGCCGTAGCGGGTGATGTGTTCGCCGCCCTCACCGCAATTAGACAGTCCGCCCACCATATTGGTGCCGTGCGCTACCGCTTCGTGCGCGGGCGCGACCAGCGCGCCATGACTCATCGCGCCCGAGGCCAGGGTGGCGGTGATCTCGCTGGCGGGCTGGACCGTGGCTAGCGGAATCGAGGCGGGGGCGGTGTCCACCGCCGCGAGATAGGCCGCCGCTGCCCCGGTGGCACGCACGCGCAGGTGCTCGGCGCTGACCTCCGCCTCGGCGATGTCCGCGCCGAACCGGGCGCGCAGCGACTGTGCCAGGGCCGCGAGCCGGTGCGGGGTGTGGGCCAGCCGCAGGGTGAACACATCACCCTGCTGCTCGCGGGTCAGTCCGCGAACCAGGAACGAATTGTTGCCCGAGCGCGCGAATTGCCCCATCTCGCTGCGGAATTCGTCGGCGGTGTGCACGAAGTTCACATCCGCGGGCAGGGCGAGCACGTCGCGCAGCGCGGCGGGCCGCCGCGTGCGCTCGGCGTTCATGGCCCGCACGAAATTGCGATAGCCCGCCGTGATGTCGAAGCTGTCGATGGCGCGCGGGGTGAGCTCGTCGAAACTGGTGTTGCGGTAGGCATTGTCGTCGAGCCCGAACGCGCCCTCGAGCTGGTTCAGCGGCAGCAGCCGCAGGTGAGCGGGGTCGGCCATCGCCGGATTGTGCGGGCGTGCGGTGTCGTCGAAGGAGATGGCCTCCTCGGTCATGTCGACGAAACCGCGCACCGCGGTGGTGCCGTAGGAGTGCCCGGCCCCCTCCGCGCGCTCCTTGAACAACCCGAGCAGCGGGATGTCCTGCTCGCCGCGCACCGTGCGGGCACGGGCGTGCCAATCCGCCACCGCCGCGGCCAAAGTCGCGAATCCGACGCCCGCCACCGGCGACACCACGTTCGGGAAGTACCTGCGCAGCACCGGATCCGCGGTGTCGAGGTAGTTGGGCTCGAAGAACTCGCCGCCGATGTAGCTCTCGGCGGTGCACAGTCCCACCCGGCCCATGGTCTTCATGAGCGACTTCTCGGCCGCCTTGGCGAACCGGGCGAAGGCGCTGTCGGCGTCGTCGCCGTACTTCTCCTCGGCGCGCATCTGCACCGACAGCGCGTACACCGCGGACGCCCCGAACCCGAGCACCGCGGCGACGTGGTGCGAGGAACACAGCTGCCCGCTCTCGGCGATCACCGAAACCCGCAGGCGCAGACCCTCTTCGATGAGCCGCTGGTTGATGGCCGAGACCACCAGGATGAGCGGCAGCGCGGCGCGTTCGGCCGACACGTGGCGGTCGGTGATGATCGCGATGCCGCCGGTCTCACGGGCGAATTCCTGTACCTGTTCGCAGAGTTCGTCGACCGCGCGCACCAGGGCCGCGGCATTGGCGGCGGGATCGGTGAGATCGGCGCGGTAGCGCATGCCGAAGCGCCGCACCGGCGTATCGCCCTGCTCACGGATCTTGAGCATGTCCCGGTGGTTGAGGATGGGGGAGCGGACCACGATCTGCGGGGCCGCCTGCGCGCCGCTGTTGGGCTTCGCGCCCAGCGCGACCCGCAGGGTCATGCCGTCGGCTTCCCGAATACTGTCCAGCGGCGGATTGGTGACCTGCGCGAAGCGCTGCGAGAAGTACTTGGCCACACCGCCTTCCTGGTCCGAGAGCGCGTTGATGGCCGCGCCGTAGCCCATCGCCGAGATCTTCTCCTGGCCGGTGGCCAGCATGGGATCCATCAGGAACTTGAAGCTCTCCTGATTGAGCGAGTAGGCGACGTAGCGCTGTGGGCGGGTGAGGTCGCCGTCGTATCGCGCGGGGGCGCTCTGGTTCTCGGGCGGGACGGGCGGCAGGTCGGCGATGTTCACCCGGGCGGCGGTCAGCAGGGCCGGGTAGTCGTGGCGGGCCGCCAGCATCTCCAGGGCCGCCGTCGTGCCGTACGCGCGCCCGGCCGCGTGATCGAAGAACAGCATGCCGCCGGCCTCGATGCGCCCGCGCACCAGCACCTGCTCGGGCGGGAAGTACACCTGCCCGGCCTCGGACATGACGCCCAGGTAGTCGGTGGTCTCGACGGTGCGCAGCGGGCGCAGGCCGAGCCGGTCCAGGCGGGCGCCGATGATCACGCCGTCACCGAAGACCAGCGCCGCCGGGCCGTCGTTCTTCTCCTCGTAGAGGCTGAAGTACTCCAGCATGGCGGTGACCCGGGGCGAGAGCGTGGTGTCGTTCTCCCAGGCGGGCGGCATCATGGCCACCACCGCGGTCACCAGGTCGAGGTCGTCCTCGATGACCCGGTTCTGCAGGGTCTGATCCAGGCGGCAGCTGTCGGACTGGCCCGCCGGGCGCACGATGGCGCGGCTGCGGGCGCGGGCGAGCGCGTTCTCCGAGAGCCGGTTCTTCTTGTCGGTGTTGAGCTCGCCATTGTGCGCCATGAACCGGAACGGTTGCGCCATCGTGGAATCGGGCGCGGTGTTGGTGGAGAACCGCGTATGGAAGAACAGCGAGTGCACCTGCATCCGCGGATCGTTCAGATCCCGGAAGTAGGGCACCACCTCGTGCGAGTTGAGCCTGCCCTTGAGCACCTGGGTGCGGGCGCTGAGCGAGAGCGGGTACAGCCCGCGCAGTTCCGGGCGGGTGTAGGCCACGGCCTCGATCGCCATGAGCGCGTCGTGGATGCGCCGGTCGGAGTCGGCCCGAAAGACCCACTGCCGCACCGGTAGCTGATAGCGAACCGCGGCCGGGCGGACGGCGCTGTCGTCGGTGGGCACGTCGCGGGTCAGCAGGATCTCGAATCCCTGCGCGCGCAGCGCGTTCTCGATGACGGCCTCGGCCTCGGCGGCGCGCTCCGGCTCGGCGGGCAGGAAGAAGTTCCCCACCCCGAACTCCCCGAGTCGCAGGTCTGCCCGTCCCGTGAGCTCGGCGAAGAACCGCAGGGACAGATCGAGATTCACGCCCGCGCCGTCACCGACGCCCTCGGAGGACATGCCCCCGCGGTGCGGCACGGCGCACAGCGCTTCGTGCAGCTTGTGAATGATCTCGTGTGTCTGGACGCCGTCCTTGCGGGTCAGGAACCCGACGCCGCAACTGCTCTTCTCCTGCTCCGGGTCGTACAGTCCAATCACACGAGTTCTCCTCAGCCGGCGCCGCGAACGACGCGCCAACGAACGACATGGTTCACTCGTCCCGCCGGCTCCGCGCACGCTCGCCCCGGCCTTGCCCGGCTTCCGCGCCGGAACCGACAGGACAACGAGCCAGCCTCAAGCGAGGATAGGCTAACCTCAGAAATCGCCTGCGGATAGCTCCTGCGGCGCACGTCACATCCCGGACATCGGGTGGTCGCGCGGTGTTTGCCCGGCGCGGTCCGATTCGGCGCGTGCCGAATTCTCGCATCCGGATGACCGACGGTAGGTCCGTTGAATGCTGATTCCCGGAGGTTTTCGGGGGCTGCGGTTCAATGCCAGAGCTAATAATCAGCAACCCACTCGGATATCGGGGTCCCGATTGGCTGGACGAGCAGGAAACACCCGGTCGGGCGGGTATGCCGAGACTGTGATCCAGCTGTTATTCGAACGCCCGGTCTTGAAAGTTCGGGGAACCGAACTTTATATTCAGGTGATGAAGGTTTGGATTCGGCGGTCCGGGCGTGTGCCGCTGCGCGCGCTGACATCGATCGGCGGTGTGTGCGCGCTGCTGCTCGCGCTCACCGCGTGCGGCGGCGAATCGGATCGTGACGGCAAGCCGACGGTGCTCACCACGTTCACAGTCCTGGCCGATATCGCGCGCAATGTGGCGGGGGAGCACCTGGCGGTCGAGTCGATCACCAAGGTGGGGGCCGAGATTCACGGGTACGAGCCGACGCCGGGGGATATCCGCAAGGCGGCCAAGGCCGATCTGATCATCGACAACGGGCTGAACCTGGAAGCGTGGTTCTCCCAGTTCGTCACCGACGCGAAGGTCGAGCACGTGGTCGTCACCGACGGGGTCTCCCCGATCGCGATCGGGGAGGACGCCTACCGGGGCAAGCCGAACCCGCACGCGTGGATGTCGCCGCTGAACGTGCAGATCTACGTGGACAACATGGTTCGCGCGTTCGAGCAGCTCGCGCCCGCGCATGCCGCGGACTTCCGCGCCAACGGCGACGCCTACAAGGCGAAGCTGCAGCAGGTGCATACCGATCTGGTCGGCACGCTGTCCGGATTGCCCGCGAACGAGCGGGCGCTGGTCACCTGCGAAGGCGCGTTCTCCTATCTCGCCCGCGACGCCGGGCTGACCGAGAAGTACATCTGGGCGGTCAACGCCGAGCAGCAGGCGACCCCGCAGCAAATCACCTCGGCCATCGATTTCGTGCGCGCCAACAAGGTGCCCGCGGTGTTCTGCGAATCCACCGTCTCCGACGCGCCCATGCGGCGGGTGGTCGAGGCGACCGGCGCCAGGTTCGGCGGCACCCTGTACGTCGATTCCCTCTCGGAGAGTGACGGTCCCGTGCCCACCTACCTCGATCTCATCCGGCACGACGCCGCCACCATCACCACCGCGCTGACCGGACGCGCGTCATGAGCGCGGCGATCGACGTCGCGGACGTCAGCGTGCACTACGGCGACCTGCTCGCCCTGGACGGCGTCACCGTCGCCGTGGGCAGCGGCCGGATCTGCGGACTCGTCGGCATGAACGGCTCGGGCAAGTCGACGCTCTTCAAATCCATCATGGGACTCGTCCGCCCCGACCGCGGCACGGTGCTGATCAACGGCGCCGCCCCGGCGGCCGCGCGCAAATCCGGTGTCCTGGGCTATGTTCCGCAGAGCGAGGACGTGGACTGGAGCTTCCCGCTCTCGGTCGGCGACGTGGTGATGACCGGCCGCTACGGCCACATGGGCTTCACCCGCAGACCCCGGCGCGCGGACCGGGAGGCCGTCGCGCACGCGCTGGAGCGGGTCGAACTGACGGACCTGGCGGGCAGGCAGATCGGCCAGCTGTCCGGCGGGCAGCGCAAACGCGCCTTCGTCGCGCGTGGAATCGCCCAGGGCGCAACGGTGCTGCTGCTGGACGAGCCCTTCGCCGGGGTCGACAAGCGGTCCGAGGCGACCATCACGACCCTGCTGCGCGAACTCGCCGCGGACGGGGTCACCGTGCTCATCTCCACCCACGATCTGCACGCGCTGCCCGGTCTCGCCGACGAGGCCATCCTGCTCAATCGGCGGGTGCTGGCGCACGGCGATCCGCGCGAGGTGCTGCGCCCGGAGAACCTGGCGCTGGCCTTCGGCATGGATGTGCTCGACCGCGACGTGCCGGACCGGGACCTGCCGGTCCGCGACGCGCTGCCGAAGGCGGGCTGAGATGAGCCTGTCCGAGATGCTGCTGGACCCACTGGGTTACGAGTTCATGACCCGCGCGCTGCTGACCAGCGTGATCACCGCCGTGGTGTGCGGCATGCTGTCCTGCTGGCTGGTGCTGATCGGCTGGTCGCTCATGGGTGACGCGGTCTCGCACGCCGTGCTGCCCGGGGTGGTGCTGGCCTACATCGTGGGCGCGCCCTTCGCCGTCGGCGCGGTCATCTTCGGCTTCCTGGCCGTCGCCCTGATCGGCGTGGTGCGCAGCACCAGCCGGGTCAAGGAGGACGCCGCCATCGGCATCGTGTTCTCCACCCTGTTCGCCTCGGGTCTGGTGCTGATCTCGGTGACGCCCAGCCAAACCGATCTGAACCACATCATCTTCGGCAATCTGCTGGGCGTGAGCCGCGCGGAGCTGATCCAGGTCGCGGTGCTGGCCGTCATCGTGCTGGCCGCGCTGTACCTGAAGCGCCGCGACTTCACGCTCTACGCCTTCGACCCCACTCACGCGCACGCGATCGGCCTGCACCCCAAGCTGATCGGCACCGCGCTGCTCGGATTGCTCGCGCTCACGGCGGTATTGGCGCTGCAGGCGGTCGGGGTGATCCTGGTGGTCGCCATGCTCATCATTCCCGGGGCCACGGCCTACCTGCTCACCGATCGCTTCGGCCGCATGCTGCTGATCGCGCCGACGGTCTCGGCCGTGTGCGCGGTGACCGGCCTGTACCTGAGCTACCACCTGGACACGGCGTCCGGCGCGATGATCGTGGTCGTGCAGGGCGCGGTCTTCACGCTCGTCTACCTGTTCGCGCCGCGACAGGGCGTGATAGGCAAGCGGATCGGCGCGGCGCGCCGGCGGTCGAACGCCGTGCGGGGGGTGGCCGCGGCACCCGCGGCCTGATCCGCGTTCGCTGTCGGTACCCCGCTCTACCGTGCGTCGCATGAGTTCGACAGCGACGCATTCGCTCACCTACCTCCGGCCGTCGGGCCTCGATCGTTCGGGTGGGCGCGACCTGCTCGGCCTGCAGACCAGCGGGGGGCGCACCCCCGGCGGCGACGTCGCCAATCCCACGTTCTTCCAAGGGTTTCTGAAGGATCCGGCGGTAGCGGCGGCGGGCCTGCTCGCGGTCGCCGACGTGGCCGCGGCTCGGTATTACGACCCGCGCCGGACGGGCTCGGGCCTGCTGGACCCGGTGGTGACCGGCAACGGCGACCGGTTGCGGTTCGAATCGTTCTCGGCGTGCTGCGGGGTGCACGCGCGGCTCGACGTGCTGGACTCCGGCCTGGACGGCGAGATCGGCCACGGGACAACGAATGTGGATGTGAACACCCCGCTGCGCGACGCGCTCAACGGCGTCACCGCGGGCGATCCGCTGCATCTCACCGTCGGCCCGCAGGAACTGGCCGTGGCCACCCTGGGCGACCGGGTGGTTGAGAAGAAGGTGCCGCTGCCGGACCGCTGGCTGCGCGGCTTCGCCGAAACCCAGGTGATAGCGGCGGGATTCGAGCTGCGCGCGGAGGTCTCCGCCGCCGAGGCGGTGCGCTTCCTGCGGTCGCTGCCGCGCTCGGGCGGCAACGCCGCGCGGGGCGGGCAGTGGGTGGCGGCGGCCGGGGGCAGGCTGCGGCTCACCTCGCGCCCGGCCGCGGGGACGGTATGCCTGCCGGGTCCGCAGCGGCTGGCCGCGCTGCATCGGGTGCTGCGCCAGGCGGATTCGCTGCGACTGTACGGCCCGCCGGCCGCCCCGGGCAGCGGATTGCTGGCCTCGGCGTGGGAGATCGGCCTGCCTGGAACGCGGCTCACGCTCACCCTCTCACCCGAGACCGGGCGCGGATTCTCCGGTGAGGGCACGGTATTGAACGCCCTGGCCGATGCCGAGACCGAATCGGACGCCGAGCTGCTGTCGGTGCTGCTGGCCTGGGATCCGCGTATCGACCTCGGCCTGCTCGCGGCACAGTCCGGACTCGCGGTCGAGCGGGTCCGATCGGCGTTGACGCGGCTGGGGGTCGACGGCCGCATCGGCTACGACCTCGCCGAAGCCGCGCACTACCATCGTGAACTGCCCTATGCCACAGGGCGAGTCGAACGGCACAACCCGCGGCTGAAGGCCGCCCGCGAGCTGGTCGCGGCGGGCGCGGTGCGACTCGAACCGGGCGAGATGGCCGACGTCGTCTCCGGGAGCTTCGTGCACCGCGTCCGCCTGGCCGCGAACGGCGCGTTCCAGTGCACCTGCGACTGGTGGGCCGGAACCGGCGGCGGGCGCGGCCCCTGCCGGCACGCGCTGGCCGTGCGCATCGCCCGCAACGGCGCTACCGCCGCGCTCTGATCACCGAACCTATTTTTTCCCAAGGGTATTCATGACCAAGATCCTCGACGCGAAGCAGCTGACGAACACGCGTCCCTCCCGAATCGCCGACCTCGTCGCGTCCATGTCCGTCGCCGAGCGCCGAGCACTGGCGCCCGCGCTGAAGACCGCGCGTTCCGCGCTGCCGCGCCGCGGCTGGTGGGAGTCCTACTCGAAACCCCATGCGGCGGTGCAGCTGTGGGGGCTGGGCTGCCTGTCCACCCCCACGGCCGTGGCCCAGTGGCTCTCGGCCGGTGTCACCCGGCAGATCGACACCCGTCCCGAATCGCTGCTCGCCTGCCTCGAAGCCGGAGAGCGCGACGATGCCTGGCGCGCCGAACTCGCGGCCAAGCTCGCCGCCGGTCGCGCCGAAAGGTGGCAGGGTCTGCCGTACTTCCCGCTCATCGTGCACCTGGTGCGGACCTCGGACGCGCCGGTGCCCACCGACGATGCCTTCGTCCAGGCCTGGGCCGGCCGCCGGGACGGGGCAACGGTGCGGTTGTCGCCGCGGTGGCACGAGCATCAGCTGCCGATCGGGGTGAACCTGCGTGAGCAGTTGCGCGCCGACCCCTTCCTGCCCGCCCTGGCGCGCCGGCTGGTCGAGGTCAACGGCCTGAATCTCTTCAATGACCCGGATGTCCAGCACGGTTCGTGGCCGCACGCGCTGAACGAGCTGTCCCGCGCGGGCGTCGTCGACCGCGAGGAACTGCACACCTGCACCCTGAACGCGCTGCTGCGCGCCGATGGGCGAGCCTCAGACACGACGAGCAGGCTGAACGTTCTCGTCGCCCTGCGCGCCGAACCCGCCGAATGCGCCGTCCGCGCCGAGACCTACGCGCGGCTGCTCGCCGAGAGTCATTCGACCGTGGCCGGACACGCGCAGGGTGTGCTCATCGCCCTGCACGAGGCGGGCAGCTACTCCGCGGCCGACGCGGTCGCTCTCTCGGACGCGGTGTTCGCGCGGCCGGAGAAGAAACTTGTTCGCGCCCAGCTGAGCTGGCTGGAGCGCATCGTGCGCGCCGAACCCGAGCACATTTCCGCGGCGGTGCGTCTGTGGGCGGAGTTGGCCGCCACGATCGAGGACGCCACCCTGCGCGCCCGTGCCGAGAAGCTGGTGACCCGCTATCTGCCCGAGGCGGACGACGAGACCCGGATGGATCTGGCTGTCGCGCCGGAGCCGGAGATCGAGGAGCCCTTCGAACTGCCGCCACCGCTCGCGCCCGCACCGCTGAGTGAAATCCCCTCCACCCCTGGTGATCTGGCGGACATCTACCGCTGGCTATCGGCCCGATCGGGCGGCGACCCACGCGGCGGAGAGCGGTTCTTCGACGGCCTGGTGCGCTTCGCGCACGCGGACCCCGCGGGCCTGGACGCCGCCCTGCGCCCGGCGCTGGACCACGATCTGAGCACCGTGCGGGCCATCGAATCCGCAGCGCGGCAGCGCAACTGGTGGGGTCAGCAGCCGTGGGGGCCGCTGACCACGGCGGCCATCGCGCTCGGCATCATCGGGTACCGCCCGGCGCTGGACCGGCGAGCCACCGTGCTGGGTGAGCGCATGGCCGAATGGGCCGAGCTCGTCCTGTCGAAAGCGCCGCTGCCGCCGTGCGCGCTCGCCACCCCGACCTACGACAACGGACAGCTCGATGCCGCCGAGTTGCTCGAGCGCCTGCGCCTGTTCCACGCCGCCGGGATCCGGCCCGGCCCGATCGAATTCGCACAGGCCCTGGTGCGCGTCGCGCCCGGCGCCGACTCCGCGATCGGCGC
>NZ_JBEXUS010000033.1:9900-79619 GCF_040614455.1 Nocardia sp. NPDC005978 | reverse complement strand
CCGCCCCCCCACACCCCCCCCCCCCCCCCCCACCAACACCCTTTATAAGCCCCACCACCGCCCCGCCCGGCCCCGCCCCCCCCCCCCCCCGCTTCGGGCCGGCGCGCGGCCCACTATGCTGGCCGCCGTGCTCGAACCCCAGACCCCCGTCGAACCCCATCCCGCCATCGCGCATCTGGCCCCGCTGCTGGGCAGCTGGCGCGGCCGCGGCCAGGGCGAGTATCCGACCATCTCCTCCTTCGAATACCTCGAGGAGGTGCATTTCGGTCATGTCGGCCGGCCGTTCCTGACCTACCGGCAGCGCACCCGCGCCGCGGACGACGGGCGGCCCATGCACAGCGAGACGGGGTACCTGCGGGCCATCGGCGGCGACCGGGTCGAACTGATCCTGGCGCACCCCACCGGCATCACCGAGATCTGCGAAGGCAAGCTCGTCACCGACGACTCGGGCATGCGCATCGAGTTGGACTCCACCTCCATCGGGCGCAGCAGCAGCGCCAAATCGGTGACGGCACTGGGCCGCACCATCACCCTGACCGGCGACACCCTCAGCTACACCCTGCGCATGGCCGCGGTGGAACAGCCGCTGCAGCATCACCTCGCCGCGACGATGCACCGCCAGAACTGAGGATGCACCGCCCGAGCTGACCACACCCGCCCCACCCGTCGCGCATCGATCCCGGGCAACCGGTCGGTGCATCGCGACAATTCGATAACGGTCCGGCGTGGCCGAACACGTTCGCCCTGGTGACCCGCACCACGATTCGTTCACAAGTGTGCGGGATCACACCAATGGGTTGCCCCGCATATGTCTGCCCGATTACCGTTCCTTGCGTTGGCAAACAATCAGCCAACACTCATGAGCACAGGTAATCCGAGACAGACCGTTCCGGGTCTCCCGACTCATCCCCAAAACATAGGGAGTGGGCTATGAAGCGTTCGGCTCTTCTACTACTCACCACCGCGGGCATGATCCTCGCCGGCGCCGGCGTCACCGAAATCCTGGGCGATGCCTCCACCGTCGGCCCGCCCGCGAGAACCCTGGCACAGCAGCGTTTCGTCTCCGACACCGTCAACGGCAACATCGAACCCGACGCCTGCAAGCTCACCGCTCGTACCGTGCCCGCCGACCGCTGATCATCCGCGTCGAATCCGAGTCCCTCAATATCCCGCTGGCAACGCCGTGAGCATGTCCCGGGTCACCGCCACCGCGTTATCCGAACTGCCGCCGCGCACCACCAGCGTGGCGAAGGCCATATCGCCGCGATAGCCCACGAACCAGGCGTGCGATCCGCCGTCCACCTCGGCCTCACCGGTCTTGCCGTACACCTCACCCTGATCGCGGATGCGTTCGGCGGTCCCGCCGAGCACCACCCGGCGCATCATCAGGCGCAACCCGTCCACCACCTCGGGCGCGAGCTGCGTGCGATCGCCGGTGATCTGCGTGGGATGCCCCGAAATCAGATAGGGCACCGGGGTCGTGCCGTGCGCGATGGTCGCGGCCACCATGGCCAGCCCGAACGGGCTCATCAGCACCTTGCCCTGCCCGATGCCGTCCTCCGCGCGCTGCACCAGCTCATCGGACTCGGGCACCGAGCCCGACACGGTGGGCAGGCCGACCACCGCGTAGTCCGGTCCCACCCCCAGCGCGGCCGCCGCCGTGCGCAGATCCTGCCCGCCGAGTTCGGAGGCGATCTTGGCGAACGCGGTGTTGCAGGAGCGTTCGTACGCCTGCCACATGGGCACGTCGCCGACCGTGAAGAGGTTGTAGTTCGGAATCGTCCGGTCCCCCACGATGATCGTGCTCGGGCACGGGACCACGGTCTCCGGATCGGCCAGGCCCGCGGACATGGCGGCCGCCGCGGTCACCGTCTTGAAGGTCGAGCCCGGCGGGTACAGGCCCGATGCCGCGACCGGACCGTCGGCATCGGCGGCCGCGTTCTGGGCGATGGCCAGAATCGCGCCCGTGGAGGGCTGCATCACGACCATCATGGCCTGCTCCTGGCGCAGGTCCACCGCGCGCTGTGCGGCGTTCTGGATGTAGCGGTCGACGCTGAGCGAGAACGACGGCGACGCCTGCGGTTCCACCTCGGTCAGCACATCCACGTCGGCGCCGTTGGCGTTGACCGTGAGCACCGCCCACCCGGCCTTGCCGTCCACCTCGTCGATCACGGTCTTGCGGATCTGGGTCAGCAGATCGGGCGCGAAGCGCCGATCGGTGGGGACCATGTCCCACTGCTTGTCGTAGCTGACACCGCGCAGGTTCGCCAGATCGCCGCTGACCTCGTTGTACTCCCACTCCGAGAGCGTGATCACGGTGAACTTGCCCTCGGCCCTGCGGGCGGCGGTGAGCACCGAGAGCGGGGTGAGGCGCTCGTCGAACTGCCGCAGCGCGATGGCGAGCGAATTGGCCACCCCCACCGGATCGGCGGTGCCCTTGCGGTCGAAGAAGATCCGGTAGATCGGGCCGGGCACCAGCACGTCCGAGCCCGAGCGCTCGTTCACCCTGGCCTTGGGCGCGGGCAGGCCGCGCAGCTGGAGGGTCTGGGTATTGCCCAGTTGCGGATGGATATTGGCCGAGTTCCAGCGCACCGCCCAGGCGCCTTCGCTGCGGCCCATCTGCAATTGCCCGCTGTAGGTCCAGACGCGGTTCTTGGGCAGATGCCATTCGTAGGTGTAGTCCACGGTCGCGGTGTCGCCGGTGACGCGCGGCGGCTCCGAATGCGCGATCAACTCTTCTGCCTGCAGCTGATCCCACGCGGAAGACAGTGCGGGAGCGGCTTTTTCGGGCAGGTTGGTGAGATCGGCGGCGGCCTGCACATCCTTGTCCGCGAACGCGGACAGGAAGGCGTCGGCGGTCTGGGCCGGGCCCTGCGGCCCGGAGGCGCAGCCGACCGCGGCCACCGTCACGGCGGTGACGGTCAGCAGGGTGGTCAGCAGGGGGAACCGCCGCGACGAAGAGAACCGAGTTGACATCGGCACAGATCGTAGAGCCAACTATTGGCAAACCGGCGCGACACACTGAGCGAGAACGGATTTCACGCCGTACTCACAGGAAATCGACTAGTCCAGCAGCACCGTGGCGAAAGTTGCGATCTGGCGGAAGCCGACCTTCTTGTAGGCCGCACGCGCGCCCTCGTTGTAGCAGTTCACGTACAGGCTGGCGGTCCGGCCCGAGGCCACCACCACATTGGCGACCGCCGCGGTGCCCGCGGTGCCGACCCCGGTGCCGCGCCGATCCGGATGCACCCAGACGCCCTGGATCTGGCCGGTGCGCCGCGAGAGCGCGCCCACCTCTGCCTTGAACACCACCTCGCCGTCCTCGAAACGCGCCCAGGCGCGCCCGGATTCGATGAGACCGGCCACCCGGCGGCGATAACCCCGGCCGCCGTCACCGGCGCGCGGATCCACCCCGATCTCCTCGGTGAACATCGCGACCGCGGCCACCAGGTAGCGATCGATCTCCTCGGGCCGCACGCGGCGCACCCGCAGATCCGGGGCGACACCCGCCGTGCGCTCGAGCGCCAGCAGCGGCTGGTCCGCGCGTAACTCGCGGGCGGGACCCCAGTGATCGGCCAGCAGCTCCCACAGCGGCAGGGCCAGCTCGCGCCGGCCCACCACCGAGGAACACACCCGCGGACCCCGGACCGCCCGCTCGGCGAAAGCCCGCAGATCGGCCCTGGTACCGCGCAACGGCACCAGATTGGCCCCGGAGAAGCACAGCGAATCCCCGGGGCCGCCACGGCTCCACAGCTCGCCGTACACGCCCCGGGTATCGAGGCCACACTCCTGCAACCGGGCGGCCACCATACAGCTGGCGACCGGATCGGTATCCAGGACACGTAGAACTTGCGTCAGATCGCGGTTCGCGAGCTGACGGGCACCGGACGATTTGGGCCGGCGCGTCGGCTCCAGCACACTCCGCACGTTCACAGCCTGCCAGAACTTGCGGCGATGTGCCCGACTATTGGCCGCGCCCGCCAGTTGACCTGCGTTTTACCCGGCGGTGACCACCGGGGAGCCGGTGCCTTCGCTGTCACCCATCTCCTCCGCGATGCGCATGGCCTCTTCGATGAGGGTCTCGACGATGAGATGCTCGGGCACGGTCTTGATGACCTCGCCCTTGACGAAGATCTGACCGCGGCCGTTGCCCGAAGCGACGCCCAGGTCGGCCTCGCGGGCCTCGCCGGGACCGTTCACCACGCAGCCCATGACGGCCACGCGCAGCGGCACTTCCAAGCCGTCCAGCCCGGCGGTGACCTGCTCGGCCAGGGTGTAGACGTCGACCTGCGCGCGACCGCAGGACGGGCACGAGACGATCTCGAGCTTGCGCGGGCGCAGGTTCAGCGACTGCAGGATGCGGTCGCCGACCTTGATCTCCTCGGCCGGCGGCGCCGAGAGCGAGACGCGGATGGTGTCGCCGATGCCCTCCGATAGCAGCGCGCCGAAGGCCACCGCGGACTTGATGGTGCCCTGGAACGCGGGACCGGCCTCGGTGACGCCCAGGTGCAGCGGGTAATCGCAGGCCGCGGCGAGCTGGCGGTACGCCTCCACCATGACCACGGGGTCGTTGTGCTTGACCGAGATCTTGATGTCGCCGAAGCCGTGCTCCTCGAACAGACCCGCCTCCCACAGCGCGGATTCCACCAGCGCCTCGGGGGTGGCCTTGCCGTACTTCTCGAGCATGCGCTTGTCGAGCGATCCGGCGTTCACACCGATGCGAATGGGGATGCCCGCGGCGCCGGCGGCCTTGGCGACCTCCTTGACGCGGCCGTCGAACTCCTTGATGTTGCCCGGGTTCACGCGCACCGCGGCACAGCCGGCGTCGATGGCGGCGAAGATGTACTTGGGCTGGAAGTGGATGTCGGCGATGACCGGGATGCCGGACTTCTTGGCGATCATCGGCAGGGCGTCCGCGTCCTCCTGACGCGGGCAGGCCACGCGCACGATGTCGCAGCCCGACGCGGTCAGCTCGGCGATCTGCTGCAGCGTCGCGTTGATGTCATGGGTCTTGGTGGTGGTCATCGACTGCACCGAGATCGGGGAATCACTGCCGACGCCGACCTTGCCCACCATCAACTGGCGGGTCTTGCGCCGGGGGGCGAGGACGGCCGCCGGTGCGGACGGCATCCCCAGTGTGATGGCACTGCTCACGATCAGCTGCCTACTTTCGTCTTGTGCTCACCCGTTCCGATCCCGAGCTTACCGACGCGCGGATACCGGTCGCCCTGTGACGGCGGCGACAAGGCTACCTGCGCCGGACGGCCCGCTCGGAGTCGGCCCGGGGCCTACCCTTCTTATTCGTTGCAGATGGCGCGAAGGTATACGGTGCGAAATGTGAAGGTAGCGAACATTGATCCCTGGCCTGCGACACCGGCCGAGGCCATCGCCCTTCAAGATCGGTTGCGCACGCTGGTGATCGCCGAGAACCCGCGACCGCCGAAATTCGAGACGATAGCGGGGCTTGACTCGGCGTACGACGACGCGGGCAACGTCGCCGCCGCCATCGTGGTGCTCGCGGCCGGATCGCTGACGACGCTCGAGACCGCCACCGCCCGGGGGACCACCGATTTCCCCTACGTACCGGGCCTGCTGGCCTTCCGGGAGCTGCCGACCACCCTGGCCGCGTTCGAGAACCTCTCCGCCGCACCGGATCTCATCGTCTGCGATAGCCAGGGGCTGGCCCACCCCCGGCGCTTCGGCTTCGCCTGCCACATCGGACTGCTCACCGGCATACCCACGCTGGGGGTGGCCAAGAACGCGTGGGGCGAGTACGCGGAACCGGGGGCCGAGCGCGGGTCGTACTCGGAGATCACCATCGACGGCGACCCCGTGGGCCGCGCGCTGCGCACCCGGACGGGGGTCAAACCGGTGTTCGTCTCGATCGGGCACCTGGTGGACCTGGACACCGCGTGTGACCAGGTTCTCGCCCTGACCCCCGAGTTCCGCCAGCCCGAGACCACCCGGCAGGCCGACCGGCTGTGCAGACAACTGCTGAACACGGCGTCGGCCGAACAGCGCTAGGGCCGCGCACCGAAGCACTGCCCGGCCGAGTCGCGGCCGAACTCAGATGCGGGCGCCCTTGCGCCCGTTGCACCCGCGGCACAAGATCTGGAGGTTGTCGACGCTGGTGGCCCCGCCCTGGCTCCACGGGATGATGTGGTCGAACTCGAGGTACTGCTTGTCCCCGCACTGGACGCACTTGCCGCCGTCGCGCTGCCAGACCCGGGATTTCACGTCCTGCGGGACGGCGCGCGTATCGCGCCGGCCGGGAGCCAGGACCAGGCGCTTGGCCACCCGCAACGCGCCCTCCAGGACCGCGGCCACGTACTCGGCGTCGGGCACGTGGTAGGTGCCGCCGCCGCGCGTGGTGGTGGCCTCGATGACGACGGTGTCGTACTCGTGGCGGACGGAAACGATTTTGGCCCAGGACAATTCGGCGCCCGCGCCCTGGCCGACGAAGCGCAGCTTCTTGCTGCTGCCGATCAGACGGCCCGGAAAGTGCTTGGGGCCGTTGGCCAGATACTTGATGCGGGTGCCGTTGACGTCGAGATAGAGCAGCTCGTCCGATTCCAGATGCAGGTCGGGGCGCTCGATGTGGGGCAGGTCGCCGACTTTCACCTGGGTCAGCCCGCGACCGCGCAGCATGCGCCGGCGCAGGCCCTCGATGTGGCGGTGCGCGGCGCTCAGATCGGTGCTCGCGCGCAGGATCTCGATCGTGCGCTCGAAATCGGCGAGCTCGTCCTGTTCGATCTCGCCGTCGGCGAAGGCGAAGGCCACCACCCGTTCCAGGTGCGCGAGGGCGAGCGGGCGCAGGGCTTCGCGGCCGGTGCCCTCGCTGATCAGATCGTGGCGCAACAGGATCCAGAGTTCGTCCCACGCCGGTCCGCTCGGGCCGGTGGTGGCCAGCACCTGCCAGACCCGTTCGCGCCAGGACTCCAGGATCCTGCCGACCTCGCTCTCGCACCAACGGCACGCGCTCGGCGGGCCGAAGCGCTGCACGTGCCGGGGGCGGCCGCAGCGCGGGCAGGTCGCGGGATCGTTCGCGGGGTGGGCGGGCCGGTACTCCCCGGTCCAGCCGCTGCCGTTCCACCAGCGCAGGCGGCTCGGATCGGCGGGGACGGCGTACCAGGCGGCCGGCATGTCGGGCACGGGGACGCGGGGTTGCGCGGGGAGCGTGGGAGCCAGGCGCCGTGCGGCGGCGGGCTCGGATGCCGGGGCCGGGGCGGGTTGTGTCGGGGCGGGTTGTGTCGGGGCGGGCTCCGGCGCGGCGGGTGCCGATGCGGCCGACCGTGTGGGCGCGGGTGTGGGCGACGCCTGCGGGGTGGGCGCGGGTGTGGGCGACGCAGATCGGGCGGATGCGGCGGGTGGCGCCGAGCGGGTGAGCGGGGGCGGGGTGGGCTCGGGCTCGGGCGTCGACTCCGGTTCGTCGTCGACCTCGACACCGAATTGTTCCGCCAGTCCGCGCAATCCGCTGTCCCAGCCCTGCCCCACGGCCCGGAACTTCCATTCGCCGTTGCGGCGGTAGAACTCTCCGAGCACCATGGCGGTCTCCCGGCCGGTGCCGCGCACCGCGTAGCGCAGCAGGCGGCCGCCGGGATGGCGCACGGTGAGGATCAAGCCCTCGATGTCACCGAACGAACCCTCGTCGACCGAGCCCGCGATGACAACCCGATCCACAGTCGCCTCGATGTCCGCCAGCGTCAGGCGCAGGGTGGCCCGGCGCGCCGTAACCTCGGACAGCGCAACGGTTCCCGAGGGGTGCGCGGGGGCGTTGAAGAAGACGAAGTCGGCATTGGACCTGATCTTGCCGGTATCGGCCAGCAGCAGCGCCTGCGGATCGAGTCCCCGATCCGAATTCCATTCCAGCACCAGCGATACCGCGGGCGCGGCGACGGCCGCATTCGCCCCACGCGTCAACTCCACGACGCAACACCCGTTCCTTCATCGCGCGATATCGGTCGAGACACGCATCGCGCCAGGAACTTCGGGCCAGCCCGCCCCGTACCCGGGCCATGGCAGCCCCGGTTCGAATCTACCGACAGCCGCCGACAAGATCGAAATGTCGGCGGCCGGGCGGGGTCAGGGGAAGAGCTTGATGGGGTTCATGATGTCCGCGGCCAGGGTCAGGATCATGTACGCGCCGCCGAGCACGACGACCACGTAGGTCGCCGGCAACAGCTTCATGTAGTCGACCGGCGGGCCGTCGGGCAGACCCTTGCGATTGCGGAACAGGTTGCGCAGCTTCTCGTAGATCACGACCGCGATGTGCCCGCCGTCCAGAGGCAGCAGCGGCAGCAGGTTGAACACGCCCAGGAAGAAGTTCAGGCTGGCCAGGGTCAGCACGAACAGGCTCCAGATACCGCGTTCGGCGGTCTCGCCGCCGATCTTGGAGGCGCCGTACACCGAGACCGGGGTCTCGGGGTCGCGCTCACCGCCGGTGACGGCCTCCCAGAGGTCGGCGACCTTGGCGGGCATCTGCGCCAGTGACTGCAGCGTACGCAGCCCGATCTCGCCGGTGAAGGCGGCCGAGGCCGGGATGGCGGCGAAGAAGTTGTACTTCACCGGACCGTAGAAGTCCTGGCCGACACCGACTTTGGAGACCATCTTGACCGGCCCGTCCTTGACCGGATAGGTCGCGGCCTGTTCCGGGGTGACGGTGACGGTGAGCTTTTCGTCGTCGCGTTCGACGGTGTAGGTGAAGGGGCCGGTCTGCTTCTCGGTCTGGTCGCGGAACTCCTGCCAGGTCTTGATCGAGGTGCCGTTGACAGCGGTCACGATGTCGCCGCGCTGGAGTCCGGCCTTCTGCGCCGGGCCCTCGCCGCTGCACGGGATGACCTTCTGATCCGGGCCCTGACTCGAGACGCAGCTGAGCGCGCCGAGCTGGGTGGCCGGGGGCTGATCGAAACGCGGCAGCCCCCACACCACGGCCAGCAGCATGATCAGCAGGAAGCCGAGCAGGAAGTTCATCAGGATGCCGCCGAACATGACGAGCAGCCGCTTCCACGTCTTCTGCCGGTACATGGCCCGGTCGAGTTCCTCGGGTTCGAGCTCGTCCAGGGCGGTCATGCCCGCGATATCGCAGAAACCGCCCAGCGGCAGCGCTTTCAGGCCGTATTCGGTCTCACCGCGCTGAAACGAGAACACCTTCGGGCCGAAGCCGATGAAGTAGCGGCGCACCTTCATACCGGTGGCCTGTGCCGCCCACATGTGGCCGCATTCGTGCAGCGCGACCGACACGGTGATACCGAGGGCGAACAGTGCGAAGCCGATCGCGTAGACCATGCGGTAGTCGAACCCTTCTGCAGTCAGCCGCGCACGAGCGTGCGCGCGGTCTCTCGCGCCCACGAGTCAGCCGCGAGCACCTCGTCCAAAGTACTGGGTTCCGAGCTCCAGCGGTCGGCGGACTCCACGACCCGCTGTACGGTTCGCACGATGTCCGGGAAGCGGATGAGCCCGTCGAGGAAGGCCTGCACCGCGATCTCGTTGGCGGCGTTGTAGACCGCGGTCACGCAGCCGCCGGCCTTGCCGGCCTGCCGGGCCAGCTCGACGGCGGGGAAGACCTCGTTGTCGACCGGTTCGAAGGTCCAGGTCGACGCGGTGGAGAAATCGCAGGCGGCGGCCGCGCCGGGCACCCGGTCCGGCCAGCCCAGCGCCAGCGCGATGGGCAGCTTCATATCCGGCGGGCTGGCCTGGGCCAGGGTCGAGCCGTCGCGGAAGGTGACCATGGAGTGCACGATCGACTGCGGGTGCACGGTCACGTCGATGTCGTCGTAGGCGACGCCGAACAGCAGGTGGGTCTCGATGAGTTCGAGGCCCTTGTTCACCAGGGACGCCGAGTTCAGGGTGTTCATCAATCCCATGGACCAGGTCGGATGCGCCTTGGCCTCATCGGGATTCACCGATTCCAGCATCTCGGCGGTCCAGCCCCGGAACGGGCCGCCCGAGGCGGTGAGCACCAGTTTGGCGACCTCGTCGGCGCGGCCGCCGCGCAGGCACTGCGCGAGCGCCGAATGTTCGGAGTCGACCGGCACGATCTGACCGGGCCGCGCGGCACGGGTCACCAGCGAGCCGCCCGCGACCAGGGATTCCTTGTTGGCCAGCGCCAGTCGCCGCCCGGATTCCAGGGTGGCCAGGGTGGGTTCGAGCCCGAGCGAGCCGACCAGCGCGTTGAGCACCACGTCGGCGTCGGTGCGGCGGACCAGTTCGGTGGCGGCGTCCGGACCGGCCAGCGGCACACCGAGCTTCGCGGCGGCGGCTTCGTCCGCGACCGCCACATTGGTGGTGCCCGTGGCGGCTATCTGCTGCGCCAGCAGTTCGGCATTGCCCCCGCGCGCGGCCAGGCCGACCACCTCGAAACGGTCGGGGTTGGCGGCGATCACCTCCAGCGCCTGGGTACCGATCGAACCCGTGCTGCCCAGCAGCAGAACCTTCACAACGTCGGACACGCGCCCATTGTCCCCTGTCCCGATCGGCGCTGTCCCCCACCCCGGCTCGGCGCGCACCCCGGAGACGGCGTGCCGTGCCGCCACCCTGCTGGCTACGACGCAGGGTCGTATGCCACGATATGGGCCAGCATCGGATTCGAGCCCTTAGGAGCGAAAGTGGCCGCCACGGAACTGGAACCCACCCACAGCGCAGGAGTCGTCACCAAGGTCGACACCGCCGAGGTTCCGTCCGCCGCGTGGGGCTGGAGCGGCGAATCGCGCCGTACCTTCCGCGTCGCCGGGTGGGTCGTCGTGTTCATCCTGCTCGCGATGATCATCGGCAACCACAAGGGCAAGGTCGAGGACATCTACCTCGTCGGGTTCGCCGCGCTGCTGGCCGGCATCATGATCCGCGACTCGTTCCTGCAGCGCAAGCCGCGCTAGGTAGTACGAATTCACAGGTCCCGCAGGCTGTTTCACCGCGCGGGACCCACACGCACTTCGGGCCGGGTCGCTGTCTGCGACCCGGCCCGATTGTGGGTTGTGCTACCCGCGACTACTGGTTCGCGGGATCGTTCAGGCGGTTCACCAGGCCGATGCCGATGATGATCGCGGCCGGCACGCCGGTCACGATGAGGCCGGCGGCGGCACCCAGCGGGATGCCGATGGCCGCGCCCGCGAGGCAGCCACCGATGCCGGTCGCGCCACCGAGGTCCAGGATCGGGATGCCGAGCACGATGCCACCGATTCCACCGATGACACAACCGGCGGCGCCACCGACGATGGTGCCGACCAGGGTTCCGATTGCGGTGGCCAGGCCGAACTGGGTGGCGGCGGCGGAGATGGCGTCGTCGAAGGCTTCCTGGTTCGCGACGTCGTGGCGCAGTCCGTCGGCCACCGGGCGGGCGGCGTCGGTGCGCGGGGTCAGGGTGGCGCGGAGGCCGTCGACGGCGGCGTCGATCGGGTACTCGGCGTCGGCGAGGGTGTAGCTCAGCGGCAGGGCGGTGACCAGGTTGCCCTGGTTGTCCAGCACCTGGAACTGACCGTCGGCGGTGTTGAGCGAACCGGCGGTGGTGGTGACCACGATGGAATCGCCTTCACGAGCGACGTTCCAGCCGATGGAGGGGGCGACCTGAGTGATGCCCTGGTTCACGCCGTCGAGCAGCGAGCCGATGACCGGCGAGGGGGCAGGAGCCGTATCGGCGTAAGAGGTGCCACTCGCAATACCCAGGGCCGCGATGACCAGGGCCGACGTGGCGGCGACTTTGCTGAACTTCATATGACTTCGTGCTTTCTCCCGCGGGTGCCGCCCCCGTCTCGGTGGGGCGCAGGTCCTCGTTCGAGCACCCACGGACAAGTCTCCAACCGTTTGTTGCTGAGAGGTAACTTAAAGTTGCGTAAGAGTACAAAACGGACAGTGATCTACGTAACTCGTTCCGAAACCCGCACGCCAAAGCAAACTTTCAGTCTCTTTTTCTCCCGAAATCAGCCGTGTGACTTGCATCATAAAACAGCGAAATCAACATCATCCGAGGTCACCCTTACGCTTCCTTTACGGCTCGACTCCGCGTCGATGTGAGAACCCCAGCCTCACGAGTCACACGAGCAACAGTGAGATTCGGCCGCTCTCAGTCACTCACCTGTTGCCAGATGGAAGCCAGTGGTAGTTGATCGAAGCGATGCCGCTCCCACAGGCGCCGCGAGGCGTCCTCCGGATAGGCCACCACCACCGGGTCGTTGTCCAGGATCTGGGTGACCCGCCGCGGGGGCACGTATTCGGGCCAGCCCGGATCGCCGCCCCGGGCGAACGCCGCCCACCTCGCCCGGACCAGCTCGGACAGCGTCCGAGCCCGCGGGGACGGGGGGTCACCGAACAGGAAGGGGGCCGGATCCGCGGTGAACGTGCCGAAGACCAGCGGGGTGTCGAGAATATGGGGCGCCCCGAGCGCCCCGCCCATACCCGGGGACCGCCAGGTCAACTCGTAGACGTAGGCCGCGCCGCCGCCGGCGCTCTGACATTCGGCCAGGTGCAGGCTCGGCATGCGGAAGAGCCAGTCGGAGGTGACGGTCAGATAGAGCTCCTCGGCGGTCGCGCCGGGATAGGCGGCGCGAAAGGCCGGTGCGCCACCGGGCTCCGGGGCCAGCGCGGACAGCGCGGTGTCCGCCTCGTCGTCACCGATGCTGCCCAGGCGGGCGGCGGCGAAGGTGCGGAACTCGTCGCGGGTATGGCCGGTCAGCAGTTCGATGTCGCGGCCCGCGCCCGCGGCCAGGGCCTCCCAGGGCGAGCGCGGCAGCACCGCACCGTCCACGACCGGCGAGTACGGCGACGGACTGTAGGCGAACGCGCCCCAGCGCTCGGCGCGCTCGGGCAGGCTCGCCGCGACCAGGTCGCCGGTGCGGGCCAGAAACTCCGGATCGACCGCGGCGAGATCGGTGACGATGGGCCGCAGCCCCAGTTCGGCGGCGACGGCGCCGCTGATGTCGGCGGCCAGTTCCGGCGACAGCAGGCTGCCCGTCACACTTTCCGCGATCGCCCGGCGGAACAGGCCGCGGGCACGCGGGGCGGCCAGCAGGGCGGCGACCGACCCCGCACCCGCCGACTGCCCGAAGACGGTGACCTTGTGCGGGTCGCCGCCGAACCCGGAGATGTTCTCGCGCACCCATTCCAGGGCCGCGATCTGATCGAGTAGCCCGCGATTGGCCGGAGCGCCCTCGAGCAGCGCCCAGCCCTCCATGCCGAGGCGGTAGTTGCACGTCACCAGCACCACCCCGCCCTCCCGGGCGAGCAGCGTGCCGTCGTAGGCGGGATCACCGCCGTGCCCGAACATCCAGCCGCCGCCGTGAATCCAGACCATGACCGGCAGCCGGGCCGCCGAATCCGGTTGCGGAGTCCATACATTCACGGTGAGCCAGTCGTCGCCGGTGGTCTCCGGGTTGCCCGCCGGACCCGGGCTCATGATCTGGGCCTGCGGTGCGGGGGAACCGAATTCGGCGGCCTCGCGCACGCCGTCCCAGGGCGACGCGGGCGCGGGCGCGGCGAAACGCAACCTGCCCGTGGGCGGCTGGGCGTAGGGAATGCCGCGGAACGTCGCGACGTGATCACGCACCCGGCCGCGCACTCGCCCGTTCGCGGTGCGGACCTCGGGTGCGGTGTTCTCGTCGAGCATCACGTCGGATTCCCTTCGCAGTCGGCGGTCGTCATTCGCGAACACTTCGAGTTGCCATGAGATTGCTGTCAACGCTTCGTGTGATCGTAGCGGCCGGTCGGTCCCGGTTCGGGCAGCCGGCGGGCGCGAGTGGCCCCGGGCTGCCCGACGCGGCGGATTCCGCGCAGGGCGATGCCGCCCGCCCGCGTGCCGCGCCGGGAAATATCGTGGATGCGGACGCGGAATCGCGATGCGCGCAGGAGGATTCAGCGTGAGCGCCCGCGACGCGGCTCGGAAGAAGTTGACACAGACAGGGATTGATATGTCCGAAGAGCGATTGACGCTGAACGAACGATGCGTCCTGCTCGTATTGCTGGCCGAGGCGCGCGAGCTGACCAACGCCGAACTCCTCGCTGTCGCGGGAATCAAACTGGACGGCCGAAACCGGGTGCGGCTCAATGAACTCGGCCTGGTGACCAGCACAAAGGTGAATCGGGCGTTCAGTCATGAGCTCACCGACGCCGGCGCGGTGTGGTGCGCGCGCGAACTCTCCGCCGTCCGGCCCGCGCGATCGGGCACGGCAGGCGGCACGCTGTACGCCGTACTGGCCGGTCTGCGCAGGCATCTCGACGAGACCGGGCAGGCACTCGCCGATATCTTCGTCCCGGATCTGGCGGGGCAGGTCGCCACGGCGTACGCCGACATCAGCCGGGGTAAGGGCACCCCGGTCCGGTTGACGGTCCTGCGCAGCCGGCTCGGGACACTCACGCGCGGCGAGGTCGACCGGGCGCTCGAGACCCTGGCCCGCCGAGACGGCGTGCACGTGCGCGCCGAGGCGGATCAGAAGACGCTGACCGAGCAGGACCGCCTCGACGCGATCGTGCTCGGCGGGACGCCACGACATCTGCTCGCCATCGAGGCCGCCCGTTGAACGAGGAACAGCAGCACGCGCTCGCCTCTGTCCAGTTCGGCAGCGTGCTGGGCCCCGACGAGGTGTGGAGTCCGCTCAACTACCACGTGGACGGGTTGCATCCGCACGCGGTGCGGGAGATCGCGCGCCGCGTGGACGCCGCCCGGAACCGGCCCAACAGCACCCCGGTCGGGCTGGTGCTCAGCGGCGAACGCGGGGTCGGCAAGACGCACATGCTCGGCTGGCTGCGCCAGCACGTGCAGGCCGCGGGCGGTGCGTTCTTCATGCCGAAACTGATAGACGGGCAATCGTTCTGGACGGGTGCTGTGCACGGGATCGTCGCGCAGCTGCTGGGCTCGGACGGCGGGCAGCTGGGACGGATGCTGGGCGCGCTCGCCGAACTCACCGGGTGCGGGCCGGAATCGAGTATGCGGCTGCGCGGCATGCTGCAGGTGAGCCGGGCCGATATCGACGAACTGGTCGAGCGGCTGGCGGACTCGCATCCGGAGGTGGCGCTGCACTGCCAGGACACCCTGCGGGCGCTGGTGCTGTTCAAAGCCAAAGGGAGCCCGCGGGAAATCGGGCTCAGCTTCCTGACGCTGGAGGACGGCATCGAGGAGGCAGATCGGCTCGAGTGGGGGTTCCGGCGGCCGAACCGGCTGCCGCAGTTGATATTCGGGGATGTGTCCCGGCTCTTCGCGCTCGCCGGGCCGGTGGTGCTCGCCGTCGACCAGATCGACAGCGTCATAGCGCAATCCGGCTCCGCCGCCGGTGATACGCTCGCGAACCGGCTCGCGGACGGGCTCATGCAGCTGCGTGAGGAGACCACGCGCACCCTCATAGTGGTCGCCTGCATTCCCAAGTCGTGGGAGCTCGTCACCGGCCGGGCCGTGAACTCGGCTGCCGATCGGTTCACCGTGCTCGAACTGTCCACCGCCATGCCCTCGGCCGGGGTCGCGGCGGCGATCGTTGAGCGGCACCTCGGAAGTCTCTACGGTGAAGCGGGTTTCGAGCCGCCGTATCCGACCTGGCCGGTGCTGCCGGGCGCGTTCGACGACCGCGGGGTCGCCGACTACACCCCGCGGCGACTGCTGCAGCAGGTCGAGGAGCATGTGCGACAGTGCCTGGCCGCGAACGAGGTCCGGGAGCTGCGGCATTTCGGGGACGGCGGCCAGCCTCCACCCGGGCCGATCGTCGCGGATCCGGCGGATCTGGCCGCGCTGGACCGGCGGTTCGACGTACTGCGCGCGGAAGCTGACGTGATCAGCCCGCTGGACTCGAAATACGAGGACAGCCAGATGTTCTCGCTGCTGAACGTCGCGCTGCGCTGCTTCGTGCTCGAGCAGGGGGCCGCCGCGCAGCAGTTCACCGTCGACCCGCCCGCGATCGTGCAGCAGGCGCTGCACGCACGACTACGGCGCACCCTGGACGAGGCCACCGAGGACGAGGAGCACTGGAGCTTCCGGGCCATCGCGCACAGCAATCCGCGCGCGGTGCTGACGCGCCTGCGCTCGGCGAGCCTGGAGGCCGGGATCGGGGCCGGGGTCACCAAGCGCCACCTGGTGATTCTGCGCAACACCTTGTTCTCGCCGGGGCCGGCCACCAGGGCCGCGGTCGCGGAATTCGAAGCGGCGCAGGGGCTCGCGCTGCCGGTGTCGCAGGATGACCTGCGCGTGTTCACGGCGCTGGAGACCATGCTCACCGCCGCGACGCCCGGATTTCTCGCGTGGCTGGCGGCGCGGCGGCCCGCGAGCGGGTCGCAGCTGCTGGGGCGGGTGCTGGGTGCGGTGTCGGCGGGGCTCGCCGACTCGCGAATGGCGTCGGGTGGGGGCGACGCGGGTGTGACGGCGGGCGAACGTGCGGGCGGGGCCGGTTGGGGTGCGGGCGCCGCCGAGGCCGGCACGGTGAACGGTATCGGTACAACGGTTCGCGAGCCGGTGGGAATCGGCGCGGTGGGAATCGAAATCCTCGCGCCGGAGCGTGATTCCCGAATGCCGGCTGCGGCAGGCGCGCGAGCGGCCACGGACGCGGACGCCGCGCCGTCGATTCTGCTCGGGCACGGGGTCGACACCGGGGCCGCGTTCCGGGTGCCGCTCGTTCAATTGCGCAAACACACGGCCGTCTTCGCGGGCAGCGGGTCCGGCAAGACCGTGCTGCTGCGCCGACTCGTCGAAGAGGCCGCGCTGCACGGGGTTTCCTCGATTCTGGTCGACACCAACAACGACCTGGCCCGGCTCGGCGATCGGTGGCCGACGCCGCCCGCGACCTGGGGTGCGCGCGATCCCGAACGCGCCGCGGACTATTTCGACGGCACCGAGGTGATCGTGTGGACGCCGCGGCGGGAAGCCGGGCGGCCGCTCGCGCTGAATCCGCTGCCCGAGTTCGGCGACGTGCTCGACGATCCCGACGAATTCCGCACGGCCATAGACGCTTCGGTGGCGGGCCTGCTCACCCGGGCCGGGCTCACCGCGCAGAAGCTGCGCACCGGCACGGCCGTGCTGACCGAGGCGCTCACCTACTTCGCCCGGCGCGGTGGATCCGATCTGAGCGAGTTCGTGGCTCTGCTCGCGAATCTGCCCGAGGGGATCAGCACGATCCGCAACGCGGTGAAACTGGCCGAGGGCATGGCCGACGAGCTGCACGCGGCCATGGTCAACGATCCGGTCTTCGGCGGGGCCGGGGAGCGCCTGGATCCGGGCGTGCTGCTGACCCCGAGCGCCGGGAAACGAGCCCGGATCTCGGTGATCAGCTGTGTCGGGCTGGCCACCGAGGAACAGCGCCAAACCTTCGTCAATCAACTCGAATTGGCGCTGTTCGCCTGGATCAAACGCCACCCGGCCGGTGATCGCCCGCTCGGCGGCCTGCTGGTGCTGGACGAGGCCCAGACCTTCGCGCCCTCGAACGCGACGAAGGCCTCCACCGAGAGCACCCTGAAGCTCGCCACCCAGGCGCGCAAATACGGTCTCGGCCTGGTCTTCGCGACCCAGGCGCCCAAGGCCCTGCACAACCTGATCACCGGCAACGCAGCCACCCAGTTCTTCGGCCTCCTCAACGCCTCGGTCCAGATCCAGACCGCCAAGGAGCTCGCCCGCGCCAAAGGCGGTCACGTGGAAGACATCTCACGCCTGTCGGCAGGCCGCTTCTACGGCGCGACCGAAGGTCTGGGCTTCGCGAAACTGACGGTCCCCATGTGCCTGAGCCACCACCCCGCCAGCGCCCTGACCGAAGACGAGGTCCTGGAACGCGCCCGCCGGTGACCGGAGTGCCGTGCGTGCGCGCTCCAGGGCGTACGGCACCTCGCCCCGCGCCCGGCGCCGAGCCCCGGGCCGGGGCCGAGGGTCGGCCGAGCCCTGGGCCGAAGCGGAGTGTCTTCCGAGCTGGATGCCGAAGGCGGCCCGGTGTTTTCGCACGACGCCGGAAGCGAGCCTCCCCAGCCGGAGGCCGAAGGCGACCCACCCGCTTGGTTTTTCGCGCGTTTCGATTGCACGAGGGCGCGTCTCGAGACAGCATTCAGCGCATGAAATTACAACAGGTTGCAGTTATGTCGGTGACGGCCGCAGCCACCCTCGCCCTCGGTCCGGGACTCGCCACCGCGGCCCCGACCCCCGGCGACACTTCCCGCCAGGCGGTCAGCCGCGCCTACATCGACGCCCTCGTCTCCCACGACGCCCGCGATGTCCCCTTCGCCCCCAACGCAACCCGCGTAGAGGCGGGCCTGCAAACCGGCTACTCCGGCCCCCAACTGGCCTACGACCTGGAACACGGCATCCAGTACAAAATCATCCAAACGATCCGCGACCTGCACATGACCGAGTCCGGCGACGTGGTAACGGCCCGCTACCTCCTGGATTCCGGCATAGCCGGCATAACCCTGACCACGGTCGACATCACCGAAACGTTCCGGATCCCCGACGGCACGATCCACGAGATAGTCGCCACCATCGTCCCGGTGTAATTCGTTCGCACGCATCGCCGTTGGATTCGGACCGCTCGGGTCACGAATCCAACGGTGAACGAACCGAACTCAGCCTTCGGCCGCGAGTTGGCCGCAGGCCGCGGCGATCTCCTGGCCGCGGGTGTCGCGGACCGTGCAGGGGACGCCCTGTTCGTTCACGCGGCGGACGAACTCGCGTTCCACCGGCTTGGGGGCGGCATCCCATTTCGAGCCGGGGGTGGGGTTCAGGGGGATCACGTTCACGTGGACCCGGGAGCCGAGGGCCTTGTGGAGCTTCTTGCCGAGCATGTCCGCGCGCCAGGGCTGGTCGTTCACGTCGCGGATCAGGGCGTACTCGATCGAAACCCGGCGGCCGGACTTGTCGGCGTAATACCGTGCGGCATCGAGGACTTCGGCGACCGGCCAGCGATTGTTGACCGGCACCAACGTGTCTCGCAACTCGTCGTCCGGAGTGTGCAGGGACACAGCCAGAGTCACCGAGAGATCCTCGTCGGCGAGTTTGCGGATCGCGGGGGCCAGGCCGACCGTCGAGACCACCACGTTGCGCTGGGAGATGCCCAGGCCGTCCGGGGCGGGCGAGGTGATCCGGCGGACCGCGTTCACCACGCGCTTGTAGTTGGCCAGCGGCTCGCCCATGCCCATGAAGACGATGTTCGACAGGCGGCCGGGACCACCGGCGACCTCGCCGTCACGCAGGGCGGCGGCCGCGGAGCGCACCTGGTCGACGATCTCGGCCGTGGACAGGTTGCGGGTCAGGCCCGCCTGGCCGGTCGCGCAGAACGGGCAGGCCATACCGCAGCCGGCCTGGCTGGAGATGCACAGCGTGGCGCGGTCGGGATAGCGCATGAGCACCGACTCGAGCAGCGTGCCGTCACCGGCCTTCCACAGCGTCTTGCGGGTGGTGCCGTCGTCGCACGAGATGTGCCGGACGGTGGTCAGCAGCTGCGGGAACAGCGCATCACCGATCTTGGCGCGCACCGCCTCGGGCAGATCTGTCATCAGCGCGGGGTCGGCGACCAGCCGGCCGTAGTACTGCCGCGCGATCTGATCGGCGCGGAACTTGGGCAGCCCGAGCTCCTCCACGGCCGCCTTGCGTTCGGCCGAATCCAGATCGGCGAGGTGCCGCGGCGGCAGGCCACGGCGGGGGGCGTCGAACACGAGGGGCAAGGGGGCGGCAGTCATAACCCTTCCAGTGTTCCATCCGAAACCGCATCGCGGGCCGTCGGGGTGCGATGCGCTCATCACAGTCGACCGGATTCCGGCAAAGCTCGCGCGGCAAACCCCGAGTTGAAGCGACATATCCGAGATACCGGACGAAATACGTGCACCGGTCATAGCGATCGGCAATGATCGAATCATGACCACCGACGCCGTACCCAACCCTGGACCGGAACCGACTCCGACCACGAGCGACGACAAAGGCCAGGGCGTCCTCAAGACCCGCGCGGGTTACGCCTGGATCGGCCTCGTCATCGCCGCGATTCTCGGCATCGTGCTGCTGATCTTCATCCTGCAGAACCTCGAACAGGCCCACGTACAGCTGTTCACCTGGAACTGGAACCTGCCCATCGGCGTGCTCGTGCTGCTGTCGGTGATCGTCGGCGCGCTGGTCACCGCGCTGGTCGGCGGCTACCGCATCCTGCAGCTGCGCCGCGCGGCGAAGAAGGCGCACTAGGCCGGAACGCCGACGTCCGGTCCCCGAGCGGGAACCGGACGTCGCGAGGTGTTCGGGGGCCCGCCCGTCACAGCAGTGCGGTCAGCACCAGCCAGGAGACGAAGGCGGACGGCAGCATCGAGTCCAGGCGATCCATGATCCCGCCGTGTCCGGGCAGCAGGGTCCCCATGTCCTTGATGCCCAGTTCACGCTTGATCTGGGATTCGATCAGATCGCCGGTGGTCGCGATCAGCACCAGGCCTACGCCCAGCAGCACGCCGATCATGGAGTTGGCCTGCAGCAGCAGCGTCACCGTGAGCAGACCGCCGATCACGCTGAACACCAGCGAGCCGCCGAACCCCTCCCACGACTTCTTCGGGCTGATGGCCGGAACCATGGGGTGCTTGCCGAACAGCACACCCGCGACATACCCGCCGACGTCCGAGCAGACCACCAGGATCATGAAGGTCAGCACGCGCAGATTGCCGTCGTCCTCGAGCAGCATGAGGACCGCGAACGAGGCGAGCAGCGGCACCCACGCCAGGGTGAACACACTGATCGCGGTGTCGCGCAGATAGTTTCGCGGCGTAGCGCGGAGCCCGTGATCGAACAGCCGCCACACCATGAGCGTCAGCGCGCTCGCGCCGAACGCGCCGAGCACACCGGCGGTGCCGAACGGCCAGGCCAGCCAGATGATCGCCTGCCCGCCCAGCAGCAACGGCACCCGCGGCACCAGCACATCGGCCTCGCGCAGGCGCTTGGCCACCTCCCAGGTCGCCACCGCCATGGCCGCCGCGATCACGCCGATCAGCACCTCGGGCGCGAACAGCAAAATCGCGATGAGCGACAGACCCAGCCCGAACCCCACCCCCAGCGCCGCGGGCAGATTACGCCCGGCCTTGGACGCGGGAGGCTTACCGGCGGACACCGCGGCATCCGCCGCGGGCGCCGGGGTCTCCGAGACGGGCGCGGCCGGCGGCAGCGCCTGAGCGGTGCCCTCGGCCGGCGGCGTCATCGCACCGGTGGATTCTTCGGCCACGATTGTCCTGTCGCTCACTTGTCGTTTCGTCCCTACCCCCGGCCGCGACCCGGCCGTCCCGATGAACCTCGAGCAGCGGTGATCACACCTCGAGCAGCTCGGCTTCCTTGTGCTTCACCAGCTCGTCGATCTGTCCGACATAGCGGCTGGTCGTCTTGTCCAGATCCTTCTCCGCGCGGCCGACCTCGTCCTCGCCCGCCTCGCCGTCCTTCTGGATCCGGCCCAGCTCGTCCATGGCCTTGCGGCGCACGTTGCGGATGGTGATCTTGGCGTCCTCGCCCTTGGCCTTGGCCTGCTTGACCATCTCGCGGCGCCGTTCCTCGGTCAGCTGCGGGATCGACACGCGGATGATGTCGCCGTTGTTGGTCGGGTTCACACCCAGATCCGAATTGCGGATCGCCTTCTCGATCTCCTGCATCAGCGCCTGCTCGTACGGCTTGATGACCACCATGCGCGGCTCGGGCACGGTGATGCTGGAGACCTGAGTGATCGGAGTGGGCGACCCGTAGTAGTCCACCACGATCCGGGAGAACATACCCGGGTTCGCGCGACCGGTCCGAATGGAACCCAGGTCGTCCTTCGCCACCGAGACGGCCTTCTCCATCTTTTCCTCGGCCTCGAAGAGCGCTTCTTCAATCACGGCGTTTCCTCCACAGCGTCATCGTTCTTCTCGTCGGTCACGACCGAACCAGCGTGCCGATGTTCTCACCGGCGACCGCGCGAGCAATATTGCCCTTAGTCAAGAGATTGAACACCAGCATGGGCATCTGGTTGTCCATACACAGGCTGAACGCGGTGGCGTCGGCGACCTTGAGACCGCGCTCGATCACCTCTTTGTGGGTGATCTCGGCGAACATGGTCGCGTCCGGGTTCTCCCGCGGATCGTCCGAGTAGACGCCCTCGACGGCCTTGGCCATCAGCACCACCTCGGCGCCGATCTCCAGCGCGCGCTGGGCGGCGGTGGTATCGGTCGAGAAGTAGGGCATGCCCATGCCCGCGCCGAAGATGACCACGCGGCCCTTCTCCAGGTGCCGCTTGGCGCGCAGCGGCAGGTACGGCTCGGCGACCTGCCCCATGGTGATGGCGGTCTGCACGCGGGTGTCGATGCCCTGCTTCTGCAGGAAGTCCTGCAGCGCAAGGCTGTTCATCACGGTGCCGAGCATGCCCATGTAATCCGAGCGGGCGCGCTCCATACCGCGCTCCTCGAGTTCCGCGCCGCGGAAGAAGTTGCCGCCGCCGATGACGACCGCGACCTGGACACCGTCCTCGACGACCTCCGCGATCTGCTCGGCCACGGTCTGCACCACATCGGGGTCCAGGCCGACCCGCCCACCGCCGAACATCTCGCCGCCGAGCTTGAGGAGCACTCGGCGATAGCCCTTGCGGTCGGGCGCCGTATCCGGGTCCGTCATCGGTCTCCTGTTCTCGGGGGCTCTCGAACACAGCCACGCACATGAAAAGACCATCCCGGCGCACGGAAATGCACGGGACGGCAACAAGCTTTCGTCCATCCTGCCTCACCGACGGTCACGGGGGTGAGGCGACCCTCTATACCGTGCCCGAATTCGTGACATTGCGCGGCGGCGCGGCGGGGCCCGCCACGGCGGCCATCCGCGCGGCGGACAGCGGCGTGGCCGGGACCTGCACGACCAGCAACAGGCCGGGATCCTCGGCCGGGCGCAACTGGAACAGCTCCAGCTCGATATCCCCGGCGTCCGGGTGCGCCACGACGATCGTGGCGGGGCGGAAACGACCCACCGGGTACTCGGACCACCAGCGCCGGAACTCCGGGCTCTCGCGGCTCAGCTCGGACACCAGGGCGGACAGTTCCGGATCGCCGGGGCGGCTGCCGGTGGCATCGCGCAACTGGCTCAGCACCGCGCGGGCAGCGAACTCCCAGCGGGGCATGCGAGCGCGATTCTCCTTGTCGGTGAACATCATCCACAGCAGATTGCGACGACGCGAGGGCAGATCCAACGGGTCGTGGCGGACGCGCGCGTAGGCGGTGTTCCAGACGACGTAGTCGAAGTTGCGGTCGAAGATCGACGCCGGATTCGGCAGGACGGCGTCGACCAGGCGTTGCAGGCGGGCGTTGTCGGCGGCGATCCGGCCGTCGTCCGGATCGGTGAGGCCGGCCAGTGCGCGCAGGTGACGGTGCTGATCGGGGTCCAGGCGCAGGGTCCGGGCCAGCGCGTCGACGACCTGACGGCTGGTCTCCACCGCACGGCCCTGCTCGAGCCAGGTGTACCAGGTCAGGCTCACCCCGGACAGTTCCGCGACCTCCTCGCGGCGCAGGCCGGGCGTGCGGCGACGAGCCGGATCGCCGTACGGCAGCAGTCCGACATCGGCCGGTCGCAATCGGGCCCGGGCCGCTCGAAGGAACTCCCCCAGCTGCGCGTACCTGGACGCCGGGATATCCGAATGACCTTCGCCGCTTACCATTTCGCCGATACCCCCGTACAGAGCGCCCGGGTAGCAGTATCGCTACCAGGACAGGATCATGCGCGAATTCCTACCGTGGAACACAGCGAACAACACACGGAGGACGACATGACGAACCACAACGGACCGGTCCTGGTGATCGGAGCGACCGGACGGCAGGGCACCGCGACCACCCACGCACTGCTCGAAAAAGGCTGGGAAGTACGGGCTTTCGTCCGCGACCCGGAGTCGGAGCGGGCGCTGGCACTCGCCGCGGCCGGTGCGCGGCTGGTGACCGGCGACCTGGACGACGAGGAGTCGGTGCGCGCGGCCATGGATGGCGCGCACGGGGTGTTCCTGATGCTGACCATGATGTCCGGGGTCAACATCAGCCTGGACGCGGTGGCCGCGGAGATCGTGCACGGGAAGATGGTGGCCGACCTCGCCGCCAAGGCCGGGATCGCGCACCTGGTGTACAGCTCGCTGAGCGGGGCACACAAGGGCTCCGGCGTGGAGTACTACGCGGCGAAAGAGCAGATCGAGGACCACATCCGGGAACTCGGGCTGCCCGCGACCGTACTGCGGCCGGTGCTGTTCATGGACAACTTCGCCACCTACAACAAGCCCGCACTGGTCGAGAACGAGCTGGTCCTGTCCCTGGCCGTAGCGCCCGGCAAGCCCATGGCCCTGATCTCCATCCGCGATATCGGCGAATTCGCCGCCCTGGCCTTCGACCGCCCGGAGGAGTTCCTGGGGCGCACCCTGGAGATCGCCGGCGACGTCCTGACCCCCACCGAGATCGCCGAAACCCTCTCCCGCACAGCCGGTTTGCCCTATCGAACCGTCCGCATCCCGATCGCCGGGCTGCGCGCCTTCGACGAGCAGGTGGCCAAGATGTTCGAGTTCTTCGACGTCGACTCCTCCCCCGCCCCGGACGTCACCGCCCTCCGTGCCGCGCACCCGGGCCTGCAGAGCCTGGAAACCTGGGTTCGGGCCACCGGCTGGACCCTGTAGACGATCGCCGTCGCACCCCACCGGCGCGCCCGATGCCCCCGAATCCGGGGGCACCGGATCCAAAGTGAAATGCAAATGCCCCACATAGGATCCGGTCCATGCTCACCACCCGAATGACGCTCCGCACCGGCATCGCCGCCCTGGCCATCACCACCGGACTGATCGCCGCCGCCGGCCCCGCGGCAGCGCACAACCCGATCGCCCAGCAGTCCGGCAGCGGTTCGGGATCGAGCGGTTCGGCGAGCAACTCACTGAGCTCCGACCTCGGCAACACCGACCCGCTGAACGCCCTGGTCCTGATTTTCGCCGCCCCGGCGCTCATCGTGATCTGCAATTCCGGGTCGATCGACTGCGCGGGCAACCAGACCCCGGGCGGACCGGTGACCGGCCCATGATCACCGCCCCGGAATTCGGGGGCACCCGGAACGCGGCTGTGCGCCATACGATTCCGGCATGACTATCACCACCCGCGCACTGCGCACCGGCACCGCCGCCCTGGCCATCAGCGCGGGACTGATCGCCGCCGCCGGCCCCGCGACGGCGGAAGCCCCGGCAGGTTCGGGCAGCGGCTCCCTCGGCACCGGATCCGCGGGCCTGGTGCAGTCCGTGCTCACCGCAATCGGCTGCTATGTCGGCGCGAACAACTGCGGACCGATCGTCATCCCGAAATAGCGCGGCAAGCTCGGACCGCGTACCGAAACACGCACTCGCGCCCCAGGATTCGGGGGCATTCGGATTCAGCAGCACCCCCGTACCCTTCCGCCATGACTCTCACCAGCCGGACTTTGCGCGCCGGCGCCGCCGTCGTCGCCCTCACCGCGGGACTGATCGCCGCCGCCGGTCCCGCCACGGCGGCATCCCCGCCCGGCTCGGGCAGCAGCACGGGATCGAAAGAGCTGCTGCAGTCCGCCTACGAAGTGTTCGTCTGCACCATCGGCCCCGAACTCTTCTGCGACGTCATCAACGGCCCCGTCGGGTAGTCGCCCTGCGATGCATAGCGAAAAGGCCCTTCTCCCATCGAATCACGATGGGAGAAGGGCCTTTTCAGGCTTGGCGGGCGATTACGCCTGGCCGACCTCGAAGCGGGAGAAGGCGGTGATGGTGGCACCGGCCTCGTCCAGCAGCGCCTTGACGGTCTTCTTGCTGTCGGTCACCGACGACTGCTCCAGCAGGACGACGTCCTTGTAGAAGCCGTTGACGCGGCCTTCGACGATCTTCGGGAGGGCGGCCTCGGGCTTGCCCTCTTCGCGCGCGGTCGCCTCGGCGATGGCACGCTCCTTCTCGACGAGGTCGGCGGGGACCTGGTCGCGGGTGACGTACTTGGCCTTGAGCGCGGCGACCTGCATGCCGGCGGCGCGAGCGGCCTCGGCGGCGGCGTCGCCCTCACCGGTGAACTGCACCAGCACGCCGACGGCGGGGGGCAGATCGGTGGCGCGCTTGTGCAGGTAGGTCGCGACGTTGCCGTCGTAGGACACGACGCGACGCAGCTCGAGCTTCTCGCCGATACGGGCGGCCAGCTCCTGCACGGCCTGGTCGGCGGTCTTGCCGCCCAGGTCGACGGCCTTGAGCGCGTCCAGGTCGGCCGGGCGAGCCTTCGCCGCGGCGGCGACGATGCTGTTGGCCAGCTCCTGGAACTCCGCGTTCTTGGCGACGAAGTCGGTCTCGGAGTTGATCTCGATCAGGACGCCGTCCTGCGCGGCGACCAGGCCCTCGGCGGTGGCGCGCTCAGCGCGCTTGCCGACGTCCTTGGCGCCCTTGATACGCAGGGTCTCGACGGCCTTGTCGAAGTCGCCGGCGTTCTCTTCGAGCGCCTTCTTGCAGTCCATCATGCCGGAGCCGGTGAGGTCGCGAAGCTTCTTCACGTCAGCGGCGGTGTAGTTCGCCATGTTGGGCGAGCCTCCTCTGTGTGGTCTGTGGGGTGTTCACACCTTGCCGCCCGCTTCCGAACCGGAAGGGGCGGCAGGGTGAACAGATGCCGGTACGGCTGCTTAGACGTCGGCCGGGGTGGCCGGTTCGGCCTCGGCGGCCGGCTCGGCAGCGGCGGGCTCGGCGGCCGGGGCAGCCGAAGCCAGCAGTTCCTGCTCCCACTCGGCGAGGGGCTCGCCCGCGCCGGCTTCCGGCTTCGAATCGCCGGCGGCACGCGAGGCACGAGCCTGCACGCCCTCGGCGACGGCGGACGCGACCACGCGGGTCAGCAGCGCGGCCGAACGGATCGCGTCGTCGTTACCCGGGATCGGGTAGTCGACCAGGTCGGGATCGCAGTTGGTGTCCAGGATCGCGATGACCGGGATGTTCAGCTTGCGAGCCTCGCCGACGGCGATGTGCTCCTTGTTGGTGTCGACGACCCAGATGGCCGAGGGAACCTTGGCCATGTCCCGGATGCCGCCGAGGGTGCGCTCGAGCTTGTTCTTCTCACGCGTGAGCATGAGGATTTCCTTCTTGGTGCGACCCTCGAAGCCACCGGTCTGCTCCATGGCCTCGAGCTCCTTCATACGCTGAAGGCGCTTGTGCACGGTGCCGAAGTTGGTGAGCATGCCGCCGAGCCAACGCTGGTTGACGTAGGGCATGCCGACGCGAGTGGCCTCGGCCGCGATCGACTCCTGGGCCTGCTTCTTCGTGCCGACGAAGAGAACGGTGCCACCGTGGGCGACGGTCTCCTTGACGAACTCGTAGGCCTTGTCGATGTAGGTCAGCGTCTGCTGAAGATCGATGATGTAGATGCCGTTGCGGTCGGTGAAGATGAAACGCTTCATCTTCGGGTTCCACCGGCGGGTCTGGTGACCGAAGTGGGCGCCGCTGTCGAGCAGCTGCCGCATTGTTACGACGGGCATGGCCTCGTAACCCTTTCATTGCTGGTTGTCGCAGAAATCGGCGATCTCTGCCCTGGCGCCCACGGCCACCGGAACCCGTGATGTGAAATCAGGGGACCAGCCGGCGGCCTCGATCTGGGCGCGCGAAGTCGGTCTGCGCTGAAGCAAACCGCTGGATCAGTTTACGGGCCGGGTCCGCAGAGATGAAATCGCCCCCTCGCCGGAGCGGCCGCACGCGCCGGACCAGGCCGGGGACGGCGGGCTCAGCTCAGTTCGACAGCGTAGTAGAGCGCGTACACGACGGCCACGCCCGCGACGCCGGTCACCGCGACGGCGACCGCCGTGATGCCGCGCCGACCGCTGTCCCAATTACCCCGATTGTGCGAGTGCAGGATTCGGCTGCGGGCCACGCACACGACACTCACCACGACCAGGCCGATCGCCGCCAGCAGCGCGAGCACCGCCATCGGCGGCCAGTCGCTGCTGTAGGTGACCTTGAGGAACAGCACCGCGTTGGCCATGGCCGCGATGGCCGTGCGCCGCCACGCCAGGGCGGTGCGCTCGGCGGCCAGCCCGGCCTCGGGACTGCTCACGACAGCAGCAACCCGTACCCCGCGAGCACCGCGATGACGGCGATGCCGAAGGCCAGGATCGGGACCATGATCGTGCGCGGCAGCCGGTCGCCGCGTTCCATGGCGGTCTGCACGTGCTTCCAGCGCCCGTAGGCGCCGACCGCGATGACCGTGGCCAGCACGATGCAGCTCAGGGCCACCGCGCTGCGCACGCCGTGGTGCGTGAACGGCCGGACCAGTTCGTGCACGGCCACACCGCCCGCGAGCAGGCCCAAGCCGGTGCGCATCCAGGCCAGGAAGGTGCGCTCGTTGGCGAGCGTGAAGCGGTAGTCGATGTCGGCGGGTTCCGCGGCGAGTTCGCGATCGTTCTCCTGCGCCTCGGCCTCGACCGGTGTCTCGGGGCGCGGCTCGACGGAGCCCATGACGTTCTCCTGCTGGTCGGCGGCATTTTTCGGGATTGAACAGCACGGTGTTCACACGCGTGCGGACTATCCACATTCCAGGTTCACGGTAGTCCCGGGCAGCGAACGGGAGCGCACCCTGAGTGGTATGCGAGCGATCGTGTCGATAACTCTCGGGTGGTTGCCGGGGCTGCTGCTCGGGCAGGTGATGTTCGCACCGGTGGGCAGCGCGGCGCCCGCGGGCGAGTTCGATTGGCCTCTGCGCCCGCGGCCCGCCGTGGTCCGGGCCTTCGACGCGCCGGAGCGCGATTGGCTACCCGGGCATCGCGGGGTGGATCTGGCGGGCCGCGCCGGGCAGGCGGTGCTCGCCGCCGGCGACGGCACGGTCGCCTTCGCCGGGACGGTGGCGGGCAAACCCGTGCTCTCCATCGATCACACGGGCGGGCTGCGGACCACCTACGAGCCGGTCCGGCCGGGGGTTCCCGTGGGGCGCAGGGTTTTTCGCGGATCGACCATCGGAGCCCTGGAGGCCGGTCACGCCGGATGCCCGGTGGCCGCCTGCCTGCACTGGGGGCTGCGCCGGGACCGCGTGTATCTGAATCCGCTCGGGCTGCTGCGCGCGGTCCAGGTGCGACTGAAACCACTCGCGAACCCTCGAAGGCATCACCGTCGCGAGACCAGAATGGGGGTATGACGCACGAGCCCGCCACGGTCGAATTCACCTACGCCGAGGTCGGCGCGACCCGCAGCGAATTCCCGCCCGGCTACCACCATTTCCGGTTGCGCCGCCGAATCGGTTCGGGGCGTGCGCTGTTCGAGGCGGCCGGGGCGCAGATCCTGGCGTACCGCATGCAGCGCGGTACCGGAATTCTCGTGGCGGCCACCACGCCGACGGCCGCGCCCGGCACGGAAATGACCATGCGCCTCGGCATCGGCAGGCTCGGGTTCCGGGCCCACTGCCGCGTGGTCTACGTGCTGGACGAACCGGATCGCCGCGGCTTCGCCTACGGCACGCTGCCCGACCACCCCGAGATCGGCGAGGAGCTCTTCGCCGTCGAATACGACCCGGCCGACGATGCGGTGTACGGCATCGTGGAGGCGTTCGCGCGGCCCGGCACCTGGTACACCCGCATGGGTGGACCGGTCGTGCGGGTCATTCAGCGCTGGTTCGCCGGGCGCTATATCGCCACGCTGACCTGATCGCGCTGCGGCACAGGCGGTCAGCGATGGCCTGCGGTGACGCGAATCCCGATCAGCCGGATATCCGCCCGCCGGAAGCGGGTGGGCTACCGCCGTGACAAGGCGGGAGACCGTTGCGCAGGTCGAGGGCGACTTCCCATCCGGGTGGCCGCCGCCCGTAAGGGTGGCGCGCTACCGCCCGTAGAGGTGGCGGGTGAGGACGGCGGCTTCGGCGCGCAGGGCGGCGGCGCGAGCCGCTCCACCGGCAGCCGCGGCGTAATCGGTTGCGGCGCTGTCGCGTTCGTCGATCTCGGCGCGAACGATGTCGTCGATGTCGGACTCGGTGAGTTCGCGGCGAGGGCGTTCGGCGCCGCCCGGACCCGCGGCGGCCTCGATCGCGCCCGCGCGTACGTCGGAGGCGTCGACCGCCTCGGCATTGTCGATGGCGGCCAGGGCCGAGCGCAGGGCCGCGACCGCGGTGCGATCGCGGGCCTTCAGAGCCGCGGGCAGAGCCGCCCGCAGCCGGTCACGCAGGGGTGGCAGAACTGTGTCCGAATCGGCGGGCATGGATCGACCGTAGGTCAGACCCCGGCCGGTGCCGCCTTCTCGCTCTCGGCGAGTTCGGACTTCCAGGTGCGGAAGCCCTCTTCGGTGCGCCCGCGCCGCCAGTAGCCGGAGATGGACGCCCATTCGGCGGTGACGCCGCGCTCCTTGCGCACGTACGGGCGCAGATCGTGCATGACGGCCTGGGCCTCGCCGTGAATGAAGACGTGCGCCTGCCCGTCTCGCCACGGTTCGGCGCGCACGGCGGCGGCCAGACGCTCGCCGGGGGCCGCGTCGCCGCGGTGCACCCAGGTGAGTTCGACGTCCTCGGGGAGCGGGAAGGAGAGTTCGTCGGCGGAACCGCCGACCTCGATGAACACCCGGCCGGTCGCGTCGATCGGCAGCGCCGCGCAGGCGGCGGCGATGGCGGGCAGCGCCGACTCGTCACCGGCGAGAAGATGCCAGTCGGCGTCGGCGCGGGGCGCGTACGCGCCGCCCGGCCCGAGCAGATCGATACTGTCGCCGGGTTCGGCGGCCGCGGCCCACGGCCCGGCCACACCCTCGGTGCCGTGGTGCACGAAGTCGATGGCGATCTCCTGCGTCGCACGATCGATCGCGCGCACGGTGTAGGTGCGCATGATCTCCCCGTCCGGATTCGGGAACACCAGCTTGACGTAGGCGTCGGTGAAATCGTTGGCCTCGAAGTCCGCGAATCCGGGGCCACCCAGATGTACGCGGATCAGGTGGTCCGAAAGCCAGATGGTGTTCTGAACAATCAGGGTCGTACGGCTGCGTGCCAAGCGGAACACCTCCACAATTAGGGTTACCTAAGTCAACGTACACGACGCCCGATAGCTCGTCGATATGGTCTCGATATGGCGCCGGTTACCCCGCCGCGTCGATCAGCGCCGCCAGCGCGGTGGCCAGTCGCGGGAGGCCGGGACCGGCCGGACCACCCGGCTCGGTCATATAGCCGTCCCTGCGAATCTCCACCATGAGTGCGGTGACGCGCGGTTCGGAGCGGTAGTGATCCAGGGGTACATAGGTTCCCGCGAACGGGGTATCCACCGCGACGCCGCCGAAACCCGCGAACAGCGCGGTAGCGAGCGCCGTCAGCTCCGGCGGCGTGTGGAAGTCATTCGTTCCCAGACAGATCGGCGGACGGCTCCCGGCCGCAAATAGCTCGTAGGCCAGCGGTTTCGTCGGATACGAGTGCACGTCGACGATGATCGCGCGGCCGGTCGCGCGCAGGCGATCGGCGACCAGTTCGGTCATCGCGTGGGCGTAGGGGTGGAAGTAGCGGTCCAGCAGGCCGGTGGGATCGAAGGAGTCCGGGCGCAGCACGTCGCGGCCGGTGGTGCGGGTGTAGACCGCGCCCATACCGACCGCGCGCATCTGCTCGCGCTCGTCCGGGAAGCGTTCGGGGTCGACGACCAGGCGCGAGAGCGCGTTGACGAACCGCCACGGCCGTAGCCGGGCGCGGTCGGCCGCGGCCGCCGACAACTCGGCGGTGTGCGCGTCGGTGATGTGGTCGAGTTCCAGTTCGAGGGCGGGGTCGTCCAGCACGATGTCGGCGCGCACCGACGGCGGGATGCGGCGCGCGGAATGCGGAACATGCAGGATGACAGGCGATTCCGGGGCGCCGGGAAACAGCGAGACGTTGCCGGGGATCCGCGGCGGGCGCGGTTCCGAATCGGGTGGGATCGCCACGGCGATCAGGCGCGGGGGTGGGCTTGGTCGTGCACCTTCTTGAGGCGCTCGATCGAGACGTGGGTGTAGAGCTGGGTGGTGGCCATGCTCGCGTGGCCGAGGATCTCCTGCACCACGCGCAGGTCGGCGCCGCCTTCGAGGAGATGGGTGGCGGCGGTGTGGCGGAAGCCGTGCGGGCCCATGTCGGGTGCGCCGGGGATGGCGGAGATGACCTCGTGCACAACGGTTCTCGCCTGCCGCTGATCCAGCCGCCGGCCGCGGCGGCCGAGCAGCAGGGCGCGACCGGACGCCTCGGTGGCGAAGGCGGCGCGGCCGTGCCGCAGCCAGGTGTCCAGGGCCTGCTCGGCGGGGCCGCCGAACGGCACCGACCGTTCCCTGTTGCCCTTGCCCAGGACCCGCACCACGCGACGTTCCCGATCCACGTCCTCGATGTCGAGCCCGCACAGTTCGCTGACCCGAATCCCGGTCGCGTACAGCATCTCCACGATCAGCCGATCCCGCAGCGCCATGGGATCATGCTGTGCCGCACCCGATTCCGCCGCGTCCATGACCGCCGAGGCCTGCTCCTTCCCCAGCACGGCGGGCAGTACGCGGTGCGCACGGGCGGTGCCCAGCCGCGGTCCCGGATCGAGGGTGAGCCGCCCGGTATAGGTGAGCCACGCCGTGAACGTCCGCGCCGAGGACGTGCGCCGCGCCATGGTGGTACGCGCCGCCCCGCCCGCCGCCAGCCCCGCGAGCCACGACCGCAGCAGTGCCAGATCCACCTCCCCCACACCGCAATCCGCTCCCCGCTCGAGCAGATGCCCGAGCAGCCCCCGCGCGTCCCCCACGTACGCCCGCACGGTGTGCTCGGACCGGTTCCGCCCCAGCCGCAGATGCCGCCCGTACTCGACCAGCAGCGCCTCGAGGTCCTCCGGCAGTTCGCTCATCCCCCCACCGTCACCGCCTCCCGCCCCCGGCGCAAGTTCCCGCGCCGCCACCGGCTCGCGGCGCAAAATCCCGCGCACTCGCCCCGGCGCACGTTCGTGCGCCCCCGCAGACGTATCCGTGCTTGTCGCTGCCCGTCGACCGTTGCCGACCTGCCGCCCCTCGGCTCGAGTGTCCGGCACGACCGTTCTGATAGCCGAGGCCTGGAGCCGCATCGACCGGACGCTGCCACCGCGGGCGGCCGTAGGCGCTCCGCTGCATCGGCTCGTCGGGGCGGGGAATCCCCCACCACCACAACGGGATTGCCGATCGACGGGATCGCCGTCACGTGCACCGCCCCCTTCAGCGCGGGCGTGGCTCGCGCGCGCCCACTCGTGGACCGGCCAGAGCAGGATCGACGCGCCGCCAGCCCTGGTCGCCGCAGGCCGCACGTCCGGAGAGCTCGAGTGCGGCGAGGGTAGCTCGCACCACTGGAAGAGGCAGGCCGGTCGCGGTGGCCAGTGCCCGGGGCAGGCGGGAGCCGATGGTGGGGAGGGCCGCCAGCAGCAGGGTCTCGTCGGTGGTGAGAGCGGTAGTCGCGGAGGCTGTTTCGCCACCGGTGGGAGGGGCGGTTGCGGACGGCGCTTGGTCTCCGGGCGGTGCTGTGGGCCGGAGCGGGTCTTCGGCGGGATGGGGCGTCAGCGGTTGAGTGTTGATGCCTGCCAGAGTTAGGCGCAGGGGGCCGGCCTCGTCGAGGATGTCGTCGGCGCCGGTGACCAGGAAGGCCTCGCCCGCGCGGATCATGCGGTGACAGCCGACCGAGGCCGCGGAGGTGATCGGGCCGGGGACCGCGAGGGCCGGGCGGCCCAGGCGGCGTGACCATTTCACCGTGTTGCGCGCGCCGCTGCGGGCGCCGGCCTCGACCACGACCACCCCGTCGGCGAGCGCCGCGATTATCCGGTTCCGGGCCAGGAAATGGTGCTTGCGGGCGGTCGTTCCCGGCGGGTACTCGCTGACTACCAACCCGGTATCGGCGATCTCGGCCAGCAGCCGATCATGCTGCACCGGGTACGGCCGATCCACCCCGCACGCCAGGACCGCCACGGTGCTCCCGCCGACCGCCAGCGCCGCCCGATGCGCCATCCCGTCGATCCCGAACGCGGCTCCCGACACCACCGTCCACCCCCGCCCCGCCAAATCCCCCGCGATCTCCGCCGTCACGTGATTCCCGTACCCGGTGCTGCACCGCGCCCCCACGACCGCCACCGCCCGCTCGGTGCACTCCACCAGTGACCGCGGCCCCCGCGCCCACAGCACCAGCGGCACCGCCCCCGCCTCGTCCTGCGCCGGATCCAACTGCCCCAACCCGAGCAGCCGCCAGGCCGGCCACTCGACATCATCCGGCGTAATCACCCTCCCCCCAACCCTTTCCATCACCCCGAGGTCCCGCTCTGCCCACTCCACACCCCGCCGCGCTTCCGTGGCCCCGCGCAAAACCTCCGGCAACGCACATTCCCGGACCGCCCGCGCCGCCTCGACCACCCCCACCGACCCGATCAAAGCCGACAACGCCGCACACGGCCCCTCCACCACCCGCGACAAATACACCCAGGCCAGCCGCCTCTCGTCCTCCCCGCCACCACCCGATCCCCCGCCACCACCTGACTCCCTGGCACCACCCAGTCCCCCGGCTCCACCCGGTCCTCCGGAACCACCCGAGCCCCCGGAATCACCCGCGCCCTCGGAGCCGTGCGGTCGCGAGCCCCTCCGGGGCCTAACCTCCCCCACGGCCTCGTGCCTCGAATCGGCTGCGGGGAACAGACTTCGATCCCGGTCGATTCGGCTGCCGTCCACGTCGCGGCCCGCCCCGCCGTCGTGGTCCGTAGCGGAACCGACCTCCGCCGTAGTCGTCGCAGCGAACTCGCCGGGCAGCGGGGCATCGACCGCAGCCGGGGCCGAGAGGCCTGGACTCTCTGGATCGTCCGCCCCGCGCGGACCCGAATCGGCTGTGTCGGAGGGATATCGATCACCACCGGTTCGCGAACCGAGCCGAGTGTCGCTCGCCGCGCAATCGGCTCGTGAGCCGACGTCGACCGTGGTCGTCGCGGGGACGCCCGATGGCGGGAGGCACGGCACGCGGGACTCGTCCGCGTCGTCGAAAAGGGTGCTTGCCGCGCGCAACTCGTCGATGTTCGCGCCGTCGGGTAGGGCGCAGGCATCCGTGCCTGTGCACCCGGTTCCCGCCAAATCCGCTGCGCACGGGAAAGGATGCACCGGCGACACTTCGTCGTCGGAGACGGTGGGCGAGCAAGGGGCGGCGGGGGGCGAAGCGCCCTCCGGCGCGGGGGACATCGCACGGGCCGGGCGCGGATTCATGCTCCACCTCGGTGGCGAAAGGCCAGGGCCTGCAGGACATCCTGGGCGGTGGGGACTTCGCCGCCGCGTAGGTCGCACACCGTCCAGGCGACGCGCAGGGCGCGGTCGGCGCCGCGGGCGGACATGCGGCCGTGTTTGAGGGCGTTCTCAACCGGGGCGAGGGACTCGCGCGGGAGGCGGAACTGCTGGCGCAGCACGTGACCGGGGACCTCGGCGTTGGTCGTCAGGTTCAGCGTCGCCCAGCGGGCCGCGGCGGCATTGCGGGCCAAGGCGACCCTGGCCCGGACCGCCTCGCTGGATTCGGTTTCCTCACCGCTGAGGGCACCGGCAGACTGCGCGTGCATGCGGACCGAGAGATCGATGCGGTCCAGCAGCGGGCCGGAGAGTTTGCCGAGATAGCGGCGGCGCGCGAGGGGCGCGCAGATGCAGTCGATATCGCGGGCGGGTGCGCAGGGACAGGGGTTGGCGGCCAGCACCAGCTGGAAGCGGGCGGGATAGCGGGCGACGCCGTCACGGCGGGCGATGCGAACTTCGCCCTCTTCCAGGGGAGTTCGCAGCGCCTCCAGCACCTTGGTGCCGATCTCGGCGCATTCGTCGAGGAACAGTACGCCCCGGTGCGCGCAACTGGCCGCACCCGGACGCGCGGAACCGGAACCGCCGCCGATCATCGCCGTCACCGACGAGGAATGATGCGGCGCCACGAAGGGCGGCAGGTGGATGAGCGGATGATCGTCGGACAGGGTGCCCGCCACCGAGTGAATCGCCGTGACCTCCAGCGATTCCCGCTCACGCAGGGCCGGCAGCAGGCTCGGAAGGCGCTGGGCGAGCATTGTTTTGCCAATACCCGGCGGCCCGGTCAGCAGCAGGTGATGCCCGCCCGCCGCGGCGACCTCCAGCGCCCAGCGCGCCTCCTCCTGACCGACGACCTCGCTGAGATCCCCGTGCGCCCGCACCTCGGCCGGGACCATCGGCTCGGGCGGGGTGAGCTCACCGGCCCCGCGCAGCCAATCCACCAGTTCGCTCAGCGTCGCGGCCCCGAGCACCCGGATCCCGTCCACCAGGCCCGCCTCGGCCAGCGCCGCGGTGGGCACGATGACCAGCTTGCGCCCGGCGGTGCGCGCCGCCAGCACCGCGGGCAGGATGCCCCGCACCCGGCGCACCCGCCCGTCCAGCGCGAGTTCGCCGAGCAGGACCGCCTCGGCGAGCCGGTGCACCGGAATCGAGCCCGCCGCGTCGAGCACCGCGGCCGCGAGCGCCAGGTCGTAGACGCTGCCCACCTTGGGCAGGGTCGCGGGCGACAGCGCCAGGATCACCCTGCCGTCCGGCCACTTCTCCCCCGAGTTGGTGACCGCCGCCCGCACCCGATCCCGCGACTCCTGCAGGGTCGTGTCCGGCCGCCCGACCAGGTGCACCGACGGCAGCCCCTGCCCGATGTCGGCCTCGATCTCCACCAACTGCCCGTCCACCCCGGCCACCGCCACCGAATGCGCGCGCCCGAGCGGCATCAGAACGCCGCCCGCAGATGGGTGATCTCCGGGTGGCTCCCGGGGCGCATCAGCACCGACACCACGTCGAACCGCACCCGCGACCACGGGCCGGACCGCTCGTGCAGCCAGAGCAGCGCCAGCCGGCGGATCCGCTGCTGTTTGAGGAACGACACCGCCTCGGCGGGCGGCCCGAACGCGAGCCCGCTGCGGGTCTTTACCTCCACGAACACGGTGACGCCCGCGGCGTCGCGGCCGATCAGATCGAGCTCGCCGTATCTGCACCGCCAGTTGCGGGCGACGATCTCCATCCCGGCGTCACGCAGAAAGCGCGCCGCCAGCTCCTCCCCCTGTGCGCCGAGCGCGAGATGCTGTGCCATAACGCCAGCATGGCCGGGTCCGCTGCGGACCCGGCCATGCCGACCTGGGAAAACTCAATGCCTGTGGATGGCGGAGAGCCTGTGGACTACTCGGGCAGCCGCAGGTCGGGCTTCTCCAACTCCTCGATGTTCACGTCCTTGAACGTGATGACGCGAACGTGCTTCACGAAGCGCGCGGGCCGGTACATATCCCAAACCCACGCATCGGACATCCGCACCTCGAAGTACACTTCGCCGTCGGCGTTCTGCGGCCGCAGTTCAACCGTATTGGCCAGGTAGAAGCGGCGCTCGGTCTCCACCACGTACGAAAACTGGCCGACGATGTCCTTGTACTCGCGATACAGCGAGAGTTCCATCTCGGTTTCGTATTTCTCGAGATCCTCGGCGCTCATCGGGTGGAACGTCCTCCTTATCGCCCAACTGGGTGTAGAGACATCATCCCGCATACGCGGTGTCGGTAGCCACTCGGCCGGTCCCGGGCGACCGCACCGCGATCTCCCGCACATTGCGCCAGGACCGGCGATGTTCACTGGTGACGCCCAAGCGGTGCAGCGCCTCGTTATGTTCGGGCGTGTTGTAGCCCTTGTGACCGGCGAATCCGTAGCCGGGGAATTGCTCGTCCAGCCCAACCATCATCCGGTCGCGGGTCACCTTGGCGAGCACGCTCGCCGCGGCGATACAGGCCGCCGTGGCGTCACCGCCGATCACCGGCAGTGACGGAACGGGTATGCCCGGCACCCGGAAACCGTCGGTCAGAACGTACCCCGGAACCGGGTCCAGCCCGGCCACCGCACGCCGCATGCCCTCGATATTGGCCACGTGGATGCCGATGGCGTCGATCTCCCAGGCCGGGATCACGATCACCGACCAGGCCAGGGCCACGCGTTTGATGATCGGGAACAGCTCTTCGCGGGCGTCCTCGGTGAGCCGTTTGGAGTCGTCGAGCCCGGCGAGGGAGGTGTACGCCTTGGGCGCGAGCAGGCACGCCGCCACGACCAGCGGACCCGCGCTGGGCCCGCGACCGGCCTCGTCCACGCCCGCGACCGGGCCGAGCCCGCTGCGAATCAGGGCGGCCTCGAGCGTGCGTAGCCCGCCCGCGCGCCGCATGACGACGCGCGGCGGCCAGTCACCGCGTTCGATCGGCTGTATCTTCTTGCCGCCCCGCTGCTTCGGGGTATTCGCCATCGTCCCCACCGGTCGATTATCTCGTAGTGCCGAGTGCTATTGGGGGTCCTCGGACCGCACGAACCCGATCCGGCCCAGCGGCCAGATCTTGAAGACCGCCTTGCCGCGCACGTCGGAGATCGGCACGGTGCCCTGGTACTCGTCGTCCATGTGGTACCGGGAGTCGGCGGATTCGCGGCGGTTGTCGCCCATCACCCACAGGTTGCCCGCGGGCACCTTGACCGGGCCGAACGCACGGCCGCCGGCGTTGAACGGGATGTCCGGGCGCTCGGGGTTGAACGGGTTGTTGCGATCCGGGTTCGAGGTCTGGATGTACGGCTCGTCCAGGGGCTGCCAGGTCGCGCCGGGCTCGTCGTCCAGCACCAGGATGCGCCCCTGCTCGTCACAGCACTTCACGGTCTGCCCGCCGGTGGCGATCACGCGCTTGACCAGGTCGTTCTCGTCCGGCGGCACCAGGCCGAAGAACGAGAGGAAGTTCTGCACGCCGCGCACGGCGGTGTTGGTCGAGCGAATGGACCGGTAGTGGCGGTTCCAGGAGTCGGTCGGGCCGACGAACACCACCACGTCACCCGGCTTCGGATCGCTGAAGTAGTAGCTCAGCTTCTGCACGTAGATCCGGTCGCCGGTGCAGCCCGCGCACCCGTGCAGGGTCGGTTCCATCGACTGCGAGGGGATCACGTACGGGCGTCCGATGAAGGTCACGACCAGCGCGGTGATGACCGCCGCGATACCGATGAGCATCGGCAGTTCCTGCCAGAACGGGCGCTGCTTCTTCTTGGCGGGGGCCGCCTTCGCGTCCTCGCTGACACCGTCGTCGCCCGGACCGGACACCGCTGTCGACTCGTTCTCGTCTGCCACGGAAGACAGAGTAGCCCGGCGCCGCGAGAAACTATGCGGTGCCGGGCTACTCGGGGATCAGAGCGAAAAGCTACTTCAGCGCTTTTCCTTGATCTTGGCCTTCTTGCCGCGCAGATCGCGCAGGTAGTACAGCTTGGCGCGACGAACGTCACCGCGGGTCACAACTTCGAGCTTGTCGATGTTGGGGCTGTGCACCGGGAAGGTGCGCTCCACGCCGACGCCGAAGGAGACCTTGCGGACCGTGAAGGTCTCGCGAACGCCGCCACCCTGGCGACGGATGACCGCGCCCTTGAAGACCTGGACGCGTTCCTTGTTGCCTTCGATAACCTTCACGTGCACGTTGACCGTGTCACCCGGGCGGAAGTCCGGGACATCGCTACGCAGCGACTTTTCGTCGACGAAGTCGAGGGTGTTCATTTCCGTCCTTATTGGATTCGCGCGAACAGAGGAACCTGGCGGCTACCTGGTGCAGGTGCTCTACCGGTTCGTGCTCCGGATAATTGGGCGGTGCCCGGGCGCATGATCCGCCCTAGGCAACCCAAGCATCATGCCAGATGACGGGGTGTGCCGGTTAATCGGCCCCCGCCCGGGCGCTAGGACCGGGAATTGGCCCGGGTGAGCGCGGCCGCGATGTCGGCGACCAGCGGCGGATAGTCGGTCGTGCCGGTGACCACCTGGAGGAAGACCAGGCAGTCCTGGGCCTGGGTGGCTACCTCCAGGCATTCGCGGAGTTCACCCACCGTAGCCGCGCGCAGGGTCAGCACCGAATTCTCGTCCCCGCCGAACGCGTGCGGGAGTTCGGACCAGCGCCAGGGCGCGATGTCGTTGTAGGGCGCCTGCGGGCCGTGGATCGCGCGCTCGATCGCGTAGCCGTTGTTGTCGACCAGGATGATGACCCCGGTCAGGCGTTCGCGGATCCAGGTGCCGAGTTCCTGGATTGAGAGTTGGGCCGCGCCGTCGCCGATGACCAGCACCGCCCGCCGATCCGGGCAGGCCAGGCCCGCGCCGAGGGCGGCGGGCAGCGCGTAGCCGATCGAACCCCACAGCGGCTGACCCAGGAACGTGATGCCCGCGGGCATGCGCAGGGTGGCCAGTCCGAAGAAGGCCGAACCCTGATCCGCGACAACGATATTGCTGTTGCCCAGCGCCCCGGCGATGAGCGGCCACAGCGCGGCCTGGGTGAGCGGGGTATCGGCGGGTGCGCGATCGACCGGTTCCGGATCGGGTGCGACGGGGGCGATGTGCGTCGGCGCGAAGTCCGCGGAGATCTCGGCGAGCACCTCGAGCGCGGCGGGCAGCGAGAGCGGCGCGAAGGCGTCCACCCCGGCGATGACGCTGCGCTCGGGGCCGATCTCCAGGGTCCGGCGCGGGTCGATGCGATGGCTGAAGCCCGCGGTGATGCTGTCGGTGTACTGCACGCCGACGGTGATCAGCCGTTCGGCGTCCTCAACCGCCGCCCGAACCGGTTCGGGCGAGGCCGCGCCGGTGTAGACCCCCACGAAGTGCGGCGCGGACTCGTCCACGACCGTCTTGCCCCAGGCCAGGGTGGCGTGCGGGACCTCGCCGATGGCCAGCAGGGCGCGGAGTTCGTCGGTCGCGCCGACGCGGTCGACGAAGACGTCGGCCAGCACGGTGACCTGGCGGTCGGCCAGGAATTCGCGGGCCGCGCGGGCGAACGCCAGTCGCGCGCCGTCGCTGCTGAAGTCGGCGGCCGGGGCGAGCGGGGCGGCCGGGGGCGCGGCCTCGAGGCGCGCGACGTCGGTGGCGAGCATGAGGTAGCCCGGACGGCGATGCACGCGAACCGAATTCAGGACCCGGTCGATTTCCTGACAGGCGTCGGCCGCGCCGAGATCGGCCTGGGCGCAGGTGACTTCGGCGGCGATGCGGCGGAAGTGATGAAAGTCGCCGTCGCCCAGGGTGTGGTGGATGACGCGGTGATTGGCCTGAATGTCCTTGGCGGGCACGCCGACGATGTGGACGACCGGCACGTGTTCGGCATAGCTGCCCGCGATGGCGTTGACCGCGCTCAGTTCGCCGACGCCGTAGGTGGTGACGACGGCGCCGATGCCGCGCAGGCGGGCGTAGCCGTCGGCGGCGTACCCGGCGTTGAGTTCGTTGGCGCTGCCGACCCAGCGCAGACCGGGGTGCGCGACCACGTGATCGAGGAATTGCAGGTTGAAATCACCGGGTACGCCGAAGATCTCGGTGACACCGAGTTCGTGCAGCCGATCGAGCAGGTAATCGCCGACAACGTAGGCCATGCCACACCCTCGCACGGCGACCGTGATTCAGCAATCTTCTGGCTAACTGTTTCGGTGCGTCGAATGCGGGGCGGGCGGAGCCGCGATCACGGTGCGCGCCAATTCTTCCTCCGCCGCGCGGCGCACATGATCGACGTCCGGTTTCCCCGCGACCAGGTCCTGGACGAAGATCTTGGCGGCGATCACCGGACGGCGGTAGCGGCGTTCACGGCGCATGGCCCGGCGCATGGTTCCGGGCCGTTCGCCGTAGCGCCAGCGCGCCCACGGTGCGCCCGGACGGCTCAGCCGCAACGCGCCGACGAACAGCAGCGGCGGGAAGAACATGCCGAACAGACCCGTCCAAATCTTACCCTTGGCAATGACGATCGCGGCCAGCAGCAGGTTCACCACCGAGAACAGCGCGATCACCCAGCGCTCGGCGGGATTGGACTGACTGCGGAAATCGTTGATGTCCAGCAGCCACAGCGGATGAAAACCCATCAGCAGCAACCCCGTCACGGCGACCGCGACGAACACCGCGTCCACCGAGGTCCGCCCCTGCTCCTCCCAGTACACATCGCGCAGGTAGTAGATGAGCGCGAACTCGTCGAGCACCAGCGCCGCGCCGACCCCGAAGAAGGCCGCGAGCACGCTGATCACCCCCACGCTGCTCTCGTACATCGTGATGAGCCCCGCGCCCGTGCTGAGCACCAGGATCACCCCGAACACCATGTGGTGGACGTGCACGTCCCCGGCCCGCACGTTGCCCGGCCACCAGCGCACCTGCTTGCGGATGAGCCGCACGCTGATCCGGATGAGCACGAACCCGATGATGAATCCCAGAAGCAGGCAGGCCAGCGGCAGTCGCCCGTCAGCGATCACGGTGTCTTCCATCCACCGCCGAAACGCCATACCCGCATCGCCTCCGCACTCGCCCGCCGGTCGCCCGGCCACTCGCCGCTGGATCCCCGACGGTACCCCTCCCCCACAAACCCCCAGCAAATCCCGCCGCTCACCAGCCCCAACCACCCGCGACATCGCCGCGAACGGCAGGGGAACGGCGAACGCCCGGCACCCGGCCGACCGTGGGTCGGCGCTCGAGCGCGCCCCTTTCTCACCGTGCCCTCGACGCCGGCAAGCGACCACCGCCGGCCGATGGGGCCGGTCCGGAATCTCCAATCCCGGCGCGCCGCAAGCTGACTCGGCGTGCGGGCGGACGGATGCGCGCCCACCCACCGGGCGACTCCGTGTACCGCGGCTGTGCACGCTGCCGAAACCGCTGGGCGGCACCGCGATCGCGGTGCAGCCCAGCGGGAGACGCGGGTACTACTTGCCGAATCCCGCGCGGCGCAGGGCGTCGGCCATGGAGCCGGAGGCCGCCGGCTGGGGGCGGTTGCCGCCCTGGCGATTACCGCCGGACTGGTTGCCCTGGCGGGGGTTGCCGCCCTGGCGGCCGCCGCCCTGACCGCCCTGGCGCTGGCGGTTGTCGCTGGTGGGGCGATTGCCCTGGCCGCCGCGCGGACGGCCTTCGCCGCGTTCGGGTTTGGCGGCGCCGGGCTCGTCGTCCAGGCGCAGGGACAGGCCGATGCGCTGGCGCTGGACGTCCACCTCCATGACCTTGACCTTCACCACGTCGCCGGACTTCACGACCTCGCGGGGATCCTTGACGAAGTTGTGGGACATGGCCGAGACGTGGACCAGGCCGTCCTGGTGGACGCCGATGTCGATGAAGGCGCCGAAGGCCGCGACATTGGTGACCACGCCCTCCAGGACCATGCCGGGTTCGAGGTCGGCGACCTTCTCGATGCCCGCGGCGAACTCGGCGGTCTTGAACTCCGGGCGGGGGTCGAGGCCGGGCTTCTCGAGCTCGGCGATGATGTCGGTGACGGTCGGAACGCCGAAGCGTTCGTCGGTGAAGTCGGCGGGCCGCAGCGCGCGCAGCGCGGTGGTGTTGCCGATGAGCTCGCCGACGGTGCGGCCGCTGGCATCGAGCATGCGGCGGACCACGGGGTACGCCTCGGGGTGCACCGAGGAGAAGTCGAGGGGATCGTCACCGTTGCGGATACGCAGGAAGCCCGCGCACTGCTCGAACGCCTTGGGGCCCAGGCGCGGCACGGTCAGCAGCGCGGAGCGGCTGCGGAACGGGCCGTTGGCGTCGCGATGCGCCACAATGCTTTCCGCGACCGAGCCGGTGATGCCCGAGACCCGGGACAGCAGCGGCACCGAGGCGGTGTTGACGTCGACGCCGACCGCGTTCACCGCGTCCTCGACGACCGCGCCGAGCGAGCGGGCCAGCAGGGTTTCGGAGATGTCGTGCTGGTACTGGCCGACGCCGATGGACTTGGGGTCGATCTTGACCAGCTCGGCGAGCGGGTCCTGCAGGCGGCGGGCGATGGAGACCGCGCCGCGCAGGGACACGTCCATGTCGGGCAGTTCGACCGAGGCGTAGGCCGAGGCCGAGTACACCGAGGCGCCGGCCTCGGAGACGACGATCTTGGTGGGCTTGTTCTCGGGAATGCGCGAGATGAGTTCGGCGGCAAGGGCGTCGGTCTCGCGCGAGGCGGTGCCGTTGCCGATGGCGATGAGCTCGACCTTGAACCGCGCGACCAGCGCGCCCAGCACGGCCAGGGACTTCTCGGTCTGCCCGGTGTGCGGGTAGATGACCTCGGTGGCGACGGCCTTGCCGGTCGCGTCGACCACGGCGACCTTCACGCCGGTGCGGAAGCCCGGGTCCAGGCCCATGGTGGTGCGGGTGCCGGCGGGGGCGGCCAGCAGCAGGTCGCGCAGGTTCATGGCGAACACGTCGACGGCGTCGCGTTCGGCGGACTGGCGCAGCCGCATGCGGGTGTCGATGCCCAGGCTGACCTGGAGCTTGGTGCGCCAGGCCCAGCGCACGGTGTCGAGCAGCCAGGTGTCGGCGGCGCGGCCGCGGGCGGCGATGTCGAACTTGTGGGCGATGCGGCCCTCGTAGACGCTGCGCTCGCCGGGTTCGAGTTCCTCGGTGTCGGGTTCGAGGTGCAGGGTGAGCACCTCTTCCTTCTCACCGCGCAGCAGCGCCAGGATGCGATGCGAGGGCAGCTTGCTGAACGGCTCGCTGAACTCGAAGTAGTCGGCGAACTTCGCGCCGGCTTCTTCCTTGCCCGCGCGGACGGTGGAGCTGACCTGGCCGCGGTTCCACATGAGTTCGCGCAGTTCGCCGACGAGGTCGGCGTCCTCGGCGAAGCGTTCGACCAGGATCGCGCGCGCGCCGTCGAGCTGTTCGGCGTCGTACTGCGCGGGATCGGTGGTCGGATCCCCGATCAGGGCGTCGGCCACGGGCTCGTGCCCGGCCTCGCGCGCGATCTGGGCCTTGGTGCGCCGCTTGGGCTTGAACGGCAGGTAGATGTCCTCGAGGCGGGCCTTGGTGTCCGCGAGCATGATCTGCGCGTGCAGCGCGTCGTCCAGTTTGCCCTGGGTGCGAATGGATTCGATGATCGAACCGCGGCGCTCGTCGAGTTCGCGCAGGTAGTGCAGGCGCTCGTCGAGGGTGCGCAGCTGCGCGTCGTCGAGGCCGCCGGTGACCTCCTTGCGGTAGCGGGCCACGAAGGGCACGGTCGATCCGGCGTCGAGTAGTTCGACGGCGGCGCGCACCTGCTCCTCCCGCACGCCGAGTTCGTCGGCGATACGCCGACCCACACTGGCTAGGCGAACGGTCCCGGCGGTCGGGGCCGCGCTCGGAGCAGTGGCACTGTCTGCGCTGACGGTTTCGGAGGCTGTCGTCACTCGGCAGACACTACCGGCGTCGGGGGACAAGCCCGAACAGTGCCGCACCGAACTGTCCGGAACGTCGTAGTCGTTCGGTTTGCGGAGCGAACTTTTGGCTATTCTCCGGTGGGCGGCAGCAGATCCGGGCGCCGCGCGCGAGTGCGCTCGAGCGACTGCTCGTGCCGCCAGGCGGCTATCTTCGCGTGATTGCCCGAGAGCAGGATGTCCGGGACATCCAGATCGCGCCAGGACACCGGCCGCGTGTAGCTCGGGCCCTCCAGCAGACCGTCGGAGAACGAATCCTGTTGGTGCGACTGCTGATTGCCGAGCACTCCGGGAATGAGCCGGACGAACGCCTCGGTCATGACCAGCACCGCCGCCTCGCCGCCGATGAGCACGTAGTCGCCGATGCTGACCTCTTCGACGCGCACCCGCTTCGCGGCATCGTCGAAGACCCGCTGATCGATGCCTTCGTAACGGCCGCAAGCGAATACGATGTGCCGCTCGGCCGACCAGCGTTCGGCCGTGGCCTGGGTGAAGGGGACCCCCGCCGGGGTCGGGACCACCAGCAGGGCGTCATCGGGGCACACCTGATCGAGGGCGTCGCCCCAGATGGTGGGCTTCATGACCATGCCCGGTCCCCCGCCGTACGGGGTGTCGTCCACGGCCTTGTGCACGTCGTGCGTCCAGTCGCGCAGATCGTGCACCCCGACCTCGAGGATGCCCTTGTCGATCGCCTTGCCCAGCAAGGCCGTTCGCATGGGTTCGAGGTATTCGGGGAAGATGGTGACGACGTCGATGCGCATCGGTTACTCCGGGTCCAGCAGACCCTGCGGCGGATCGATGACGATCAGCGAGTCCGCGATCGAAACGGTCGGCACGATCGCATTCACGAAGGGCACCAGGATCTCTCGGCCCACCGGGGGGAAGGCCTCGGCGGCCGTGATCGAAAGCAGTTCGCCCGCGGCCGAATGCAGTACTTCCTTGACCGTGCCCACGACGGTGCCGTCACCCAATTGCACGGTGAGACCTTCGAGTTCGTGGTCGTAGTACTCGTCCGGATCCTGCGAGGGCGGCAGATCGGCGGAGTCGATCACGAAGAGCATGCCGCGCAACGCATCCGCGGCTTCACGCTGGACGAGCCCTTCCAGACGCACGAGAAGCCGGCCCGAGTGCTCCCGGGCCGACTCCACTACGTACTGCTGCGTCTGCTTCGCGCGCGGCAGCCGGCCCACGAGGGTGGCGCCGGGCGCGAAACGCAGATCGGGCTCGTCGGTGCGGACCTCTACGACGAGTTCGCCGCGCACACCGTGCGACTTGGCGACCCGCCCGACGACGAGTTCCATCTATTGATCCGTGTCGACCACGTCGACGCGAATGCCCTTACCGCCGATGCCGGCGACGAGCGTGCGCAGCGCGGTCGCCGTACGGCCACCGCGACCGATCACCTTGCCCAGGTCGTCGGGATGCACGTGCACCTCGACGGTCCGGCCACGACGACTGGTGATCAGCTCGACGCTGACGTCATCCGGATTGGCGACGATGCCGCGAACGAGATGTTCGACGGCATCGGCGACGACGGCCGTCATTACTCGGCGGCCGGGGTCTCGGCGGCCTCGGAAGCGGCCTCGGCGGCCTCTTCCTTCTTGGCGGCCTTCTTCTTCGGGGTGACGGCCTCGGCGGTGGGCTCGCTGTCGGCGGCGGCCAGCGCGGCGTTGAACAGGTCCAGCTTGGACGGCTTGGCGGCCTTGGTCTTGAGGGTGCCCTCGGCGCCCGGCAGGCCCTTGAACTTCTGCCAGTCGCCGGTGATCTCCAGCAGACGCTGCACGGCCTCGGTCGGCTGCGCGCCGACGCCCAGCCAGTACTGCGCGCGCTCGGAGTTGACCTCGATCAGCGAGGGCTCTTCCTTCGGCTGGTAGATGCCGATGGACTCGATGGCGCGGCCGTCACGACGGGTGCGCGCATCGGCGACGACGATGCGGTACTGGGGGTTGCGGATCTTGCCCAGACGGGTCAGCTTGATCTTGACAGCCATTAGCTGTGCCTTTCGATGGTGGCCGCCCCGAAGGGCAGCCCGGTTGGTCACGGCGCAATTCAGCAACCCACGCGGGGTGGGCCCGGTTTTGCGTTGAGTGTGTGACCGCCGCGCGGAACGTATCCGGAGACGGGCTGCACTTGTCCTCGATGAGGACGATCGGCCATTCTGCCAGATCGGTCCGGGACCGGAGAAATCGCCCTCGCCGGAGACGGCCCGGACGACCCCCGGAAACGACTCGGCCCGCCGGGTCCGAGGACGCCGGGCGGGCCGCTGTCGTATAGGGCGCTATCGGGCGCTGATCGACGAGCTGAGCGAATCGACGCTCCCGAGAAACATCTTCGCGGCAATGCTAGCGATCAGACCGGCGATCACGGTCTCCACGGAACCCACAGCAGGTCTCCTCATCAGGTCGAACTCCAGAACGTGTGAAGCATGACCCATTCACACTCCCGGGGCGACCGGAATCACCAGATTGCCCGCCGGCCGGGATACGAGTGCGGTTCGGTGGGCTGCTCTCAGCTCAGCTCGGACGTATCCACTGTGACCGGAACCGGCCCCGGGGCGAGCACGGCTTCACCAGCCGCGGCATAGACCTCCTGGCGGTACGTCACCGCACCGAGCGTGTACCCGTAGAACTTGGCGGGCTTACCCAGCCGCGGCAGTTCGACAATCCATAGATATGGAACCTTGGCGGCGGCGTACGCGGCGACCTTGGTATCCCGCTCCTCACGAGTGTTGCCCGGCGACCAGATCTCGACAGCCAGAACCAACTGCTCAGCCTCGAAGCTGGTGTGCTCGATACCGGCGGACACGACAGCGATGTCCGGAACAACGCCGGTTCGGAACGGAGTACTGATCTTGACTGCCACGGCCGGAAGCACGTTCAGGTCGTCGCGACCTGCCGCTCGAACCGCATTGCGCAGTGCTACAAAAAGCTCGCCGGCCGCATACTGGTGCGGACCACCGGGCGCAGGTGTCATATAGAGGTACCCCAGGATGAGCTCGAGACGAGATCCATCGGACGGCTGCTCTTCGGCTAGCCAGTCTTCCAGCGTCTTCGGGCCCAGGGGGTGGATTGTGGAAACCTCCGCTGTCATCGTCACTTCCGTCCGATGTGTCGCAATGACCTCGTGCGCGAACCAACTCGCGCTCAATCTTGCCAGACTTCGCCATTCGGAGAAGAAACATCGACGTTCGGCCTGGCTCACCAACTGTTCGACTGCGGCGAAGTCTCATTCGGACGGCCGTGCGAACGCCGCGGCACTCCACGCGCCGCACCGGCTTCAGCACTGGCACTGCGCGTGGCCCGCTGTGCGCCGAACGCGTCGTTCAGCGGTAGGCGGTGACCGGGTCGCGGCGGTCGTAGACGTGGCCGCGCAGGACCACCCAGGACGGGGTGGCGAGGGCTGCCAGGTTCTCGCGGGGGTCTTCCTGGTAGACGACGAAGTCGGCGGGGGCGCCGGGTTCGATCGACGGGTGGTTCAGCCAGGTGCGGGCGTTCCAGGAGGAGGCGCCGAGGGCGTCGTGGGGGGTGAAGCCGGCGCCGGTCAGGGCGATGATCTCGTCGGCGATCCGGCCGTGGGTGATCGAGCCGCCGGCGTCGGTGCCGGTGTAGATCGGGACACCCGCCTCGTGCGCCTTGCCGATGGTGTCGCGGGAGCGGGCGTGCAGGTCGCGCATGTGGGCGGCGTAGACCGGGAATCTGCCTGCGCCGGCGGCGATTTCGGGGAAGGTGTCGATATTGATCAGCGTCGGCACCAGGGCGACGCGGTGGCGGGCCATGAAGTCGATGGTGTCGTCGGTCAGGCCGGTGCCGTGCTCGATGCAGTCGATGCCCGCGTTCAGCAGGCCCGGCAGGGCGTCCTCGCCGAACACGTGGGCCGTCACGCGCGCGCCTTCGCGATGCGCGGCGTCGATGGCCTCCTTCAGCACCGCGTCGGACCAGAGCGGGCACAGATCGCCCACCGCCCGGTCGATCCAGTCGCCGACGATCTTCACCCACCCGTCACCGCGCCGGGCCTGCTCGGCCACGATCGCCGGCAGGTCTCGTTCATCGTCCAGGTCGATGCCCAGTTCGCGGATGTACCGCTTGGGCCGCGCGATGTGCCGCCCCGCCCGCACGATCCGCGGCAGATCCGGGCGGTCGTCGGCGAACCGCGTGTCGATCGGCGATCCGGCATCGCGCAGCAGCAGCACCCCGGCGTCGCGCTCGACCTCCGCCTGCGCGATGGCTCCGGCCGAATCCTCGTGCCCGCCACCGTATTTGATCCCCACGTGGCAGTGCGCGTCGACCAGCCCCGGCACGATCCAGCCCGAGGCGTGAATGGTCTCGGCGTCGGCGACGGGCTCGAACGAGATCACCCCGTCATGCACCCACAGATCGACGAATTCCCCGGTGGGCAATACCGCCCCGCGAAAATGCAGACGCATGTCCGACCTCCTGGTCTCGGCCTGTCCACATCGTAGAGGCCACCTGCACGCGGACAGCGCGCCCGGGTGTGCACCGCGGACGCGCCGGGCCGAAGCGGGTTGCCCCGCGCCTCACTTGATGACGACGGCCCCGTCCGCGAGATCCTTCTCGATCTTGTCCATGGCGGTCACGACCGACGGATCGGCGGCGCAGACCACCAGATCGGAAGCGCCTGTGCCCGAGGCGATGCCGAAGCGGACCTGTTCCGCGGCGAACGTGCCGTTCAGGACCGCGTTCACCGCGTATTCGAGCTCGGCGCCGGTGTCCTGCTTCGCGTAGGCGGCGTAGGCGGGCTCGGACCCGCACGGCTTCACCAGCGGTCCGCCGACCAGGGTCGCGCCGGACTCCTTGGCCGCCTGGGCCAGGCCCTGGTGGCCGAGGTTCAGCTGCTGACCGAAAACGTCGGCGCCCGCGCCGATTCCGGCCTGGGTGGCCTGCTTCGCCTTGGCGACATCGTTGAAATCGCCGATGTACTGCGGGGGCAGCACCGTCACATCGGGTTTGGCCAGCTTCGCGCCCTGCTCGAAGGCCCGGGCGGTCTTGACGATCGCGGGCAGTTCCATGCCGCCCAGGAACGCCACCTTGCCGGACCTGGTGGTCAGCGCCGCGAACGCGCCGGCCAGGAAGCCGCCGTCGGCCTGTACCGGGTCGTAGTAGGCGAGGTTGGTCAGCGGGGCCGCGTCGGCGGGGCCGCCGATCTCGACGAACTTGACCTTCGGGAACGACGGCGCGACCTGGCGCAGCACCGAATCGGTCTGGCCGCCGAAGGAGACGACCAGGTCGGTGGTCGAGGCCAGCCGGGTCAGCACCTGCTGATAGTCGGCGGTCGCGACCTGCTCGACCTTGGTGAGCGAAACCTTGTCGCCCAGTGTGCTTTCCAGGCGCTGATAGCCCTCGTAGCCCGACTGCATGAAGCCGTCGTCGGAGATGGATCCGGGGAACATCACCCCGACCCGCACCGTGGATCCGGTGTCCTCGGAGCTACCGCCGCAGGCGGCGACGGACGCGCCCACGGCCAGGGTCAGCAGGGCGACTGCGATCTTCTTCATGGTTCTTCCTTCGAGGGGGTTGGGGCGGAAGCGTTCGGGCCGATGCGTCATGCGGCCAGGTCGATGTCGGTGCCGATGCCGCGACGCCGGGCGAGGTCGACCAGCAGGCGCGCGGTGGCCAGGTCCTGCAGGCCGACGCCGAGGGAGTTGAACAGGGTGATCTGCGCGGGATCGGTGCGGCCGGGTTTGGCGCCGATGAGCACCTCGCCCAGCTCGTCCGCCACGTGTTCGGCCCCGAAGACGCCCGCGCGCAACGGGATCAGCACATCGCCGGACTCGTGCAGCGCGGACAGACGGCTGTCCACCACCACGCGGGCGCGGCGCATGCCCTCGCTGTCGATCTCGCGATGATCCGGACGAGGCGGCGCGCCAACGGCATTCACGTGCAGGCCGGGACGGAACCACTCGCCCAGCACCACCGGGTCCTTCGAGGGGGTCAGGGTGCACAGCACATCGGCCGCCGCCACCACATCCGCCGGGGTGCCCGCGGTTTCGGCTCCGGTGGCGGCGGCGAACGCCCGCGCGGTGGCATCGGTGCGGCTCCACACCACGATTCGCTCGAACGGCAGCACCGCGGTGAGCGCCTCGACATGGGTGCGAGCCAGCGCCCCCGCGCCGATCAGCCCCAGCACCCGGCTCTCGGGGCGCGCGAGCGCCGCGGTCGCCACCGCGGACGCGGCGGCGGTGCGGAACCTGGTGACAGCGCCGCCGTCGATCAGCGCCGCGCACGCGCCGTCCTCGGTGTTCACCGTCAGAATCGCCGAACGCTGCACCGGCAGACCGCGATCCCGGTTGGCGGGCACATCGGCCAGCAGCTTCACCGCCGCCATCCCGGCGCCGCGGGACGCCGCGGCCATGACCAGGAACGCCGCGTCCGAGCCGGGCAGGCGCATGGCGGGCGGCGCGGGCAGCACCGCCGCGCCCCGGGCCAGCTCCGCGTGCGCACCGCGCACCGCGGCGAAGACCTCCGGCAGCGTGATCATCGCCAGTACGTCGGAGCGCGTCAGAATCAGGGTCATCAGGCTTTGGCCTCTCGGAGGAAGGGCTGGGTGAGCCCGGCGGGCGCGCGGCTCGCGCCGACCAGCCCGCTCACCGCCAGCACCGCGAGCAGATACGGCGACATGACCAGGACCGCGGTCGGCACGTGGATGCCGAGCGCGGGCGCCGCGAATTGCAGCGCCTGGGCGATGCCGAAGAGCAGACAGGCGAGCAGGGTCGGCCACGGCCGCCACTTGCCGGCGATCACCGCGACCACGGCCAGATAGCCCGCGCCCGCGGTGATGTTGTCGGTGAAGGCGTGCACGTCGGCCAGCGCCAGGTGCGCACCCGCCAGACCGGAGGCCGCACCGGTGATCAGCACGGCGGCGTAGCGAAACGCCTTGACCGGCAGGCCGGATCGGTCGGCGGTGAGCGCGTCCTCGCCGATCGCGCTGATCGCCAGGCCCCAGCCCGTGCGATGGGAGAACACCACGGCCAGCAGGACGGCCAGCGCGACGGCCAGGTAGCCGAGCGCGGTCTGGGCGAACAGGGCGCGGCCGACCACCGGAATATCGCTGAGCACCGGGATGGCGAGCCGGTCGAAGCCCGGAACCGCCCGGCCCTCGGTGAAATACAGGCGCGCGCCGTAGGTGGTCGCGCCGAGGGCGAGGGCGTTGGCCGCGATGCCGGTGACGATCTGATCGGCGCGCAGCGTCACGCTCAGCACCGCCTGGATCAACGCCACCAGCAGGGCGGCCACCAGCGCGCACAGCACACCGGCGACCGCGCTGCCGGTCGTGTGCGCGCCGACCGCGCCCGCGAAGGCGGCGGTCAGCATCATGCCGTCGACGCTGAGGTTGAGCACGCCCGCGCGCTCGCTGACGAGTTCGCCCGCCGAGGCGACCGCCAGCGGAATCGCCAGTCGCACACCGCCGTCGAGCAGTTCACCGATCGCGCTCATCGCCCGTTCTCCTTTCGCAGCAGCACCGCACCGGCGACGAAGATGATCAGCACGCTCTGCACCACCTGAATCGAGGAAGCCGGAACCGACGCCGCCAGTTGCAGATTGATGCCGCCGGACGCGAGCAGGCCGAACGCCAGCGAGATTCCGGCGACGGCGGTCAGCGAGCCGCGGGCCAGCAGGCCCACCACCAGACCCGCGAAGCCGTAGCCGGAGGTGAAGTGCTCGGCGAGCACGTAGGGCACGGTGGCGACCAGCCCCGCGCCCGCCACCCCGGCCAGCCCGCCCGCCACCGCGAGCGCGCCGAAACGCAGCCGGTGCACGCCCAGGCCGAGCCGGGCCGAGGCGGCCTCGGACAGCCCGACCGCGGTGAGGCGCGCGCCGGTGGCGGTGCGCCGCAGCACGATCGCGGTGAGCACGGCCGCGACCGCCGCCACCGCGACCACGACGGTCGCGGGTGAGCCCTCGATACCGAGCAGCGGCAGCCGCGCGCCCTCGGGCAGCGGCGCGGACTGCGGCAGCGTCTCCGACGAGGTGATCGGCTGCCGCAGCAGCCCCGCCTCGTGCACCACGAGCGTCACCAGTCCGAGTCCGACGAAATTCAGCAGCAGGGTGGTGATCACCTCGCTGGTCCCCCGCCACACCCGCAGCCCCGCCGCGATGCCCGCCCACGCCGCCCCCGCCACGAACCCGGCGCCCAGCACCAGCGGAACCCCCACCGCCGCGGGCGCTCCGGCGGGCAGCCACAACCCGACGGCCGCGGCCGCGATCCCGCCGAGCGCGAGCTGCCCCTCCCCGCCCACGTTGACCAGCCCCGCCCGATGCGCGACCGTGAACCCGGTCCCGATCAACGCGAGCACGGCCGCCATGTTCAGCGCGCTCCCGAACGCGTACGGCGTCCCGAACATGCCCTCCCACAACGCGTCCGCGGCCTTCGCCGGCGACGCGCCCCCACCCAGCACCAACCCGAGCCCGACGATCAGCGCGGCTCCCACCGCCCCGCCGTAGACGACGAGATCACGCGTGAACCGCTGCGGGGAAAGCCGTTCCAAGACGGCCCGCGCACGTTCCACGCCGACGGTCCGCGCCCCGGCCGCGTCGCCCGCAAGCGGTGAAAGCCCCGCGGGTCCGGACGCCGAAGCCGCCGCCGGCACACCGGCCGACGGGGAGAGGTCAGTGCCGGGGCTCGAACCCCGCGCCGCGCCACCCGTAGCCGGTGACGAACCGTGATCAGTGGACGCAGCGAGATCCTCGGGCGCGGAGGGTGGCCCGGGTCGGGCGGAGGTTACCGACGAGGTTGCGGGCGCGGCCGGGTTTGCAGACGCAGCAGCAGAGATTGTGGATTCGGCAGAGGTTGAGGGTGCGGACGCGGCGGGGGGACGGCGGCCGGCATTGCCGGTCATGCGACTGTTCCGAGCATGAGGTTGGCGATCTTTTCTCGGGCTTGGGGATCGGAGGGGGTTACCGGGCCGAGGAGGCGGCCGCGGTAGGCGACCAGGATCCGGTCGCAGAGGGTGAGGAGCTCGGGGAGCTCGTGGGAGATCAGTAGGACCGCGGTGCCCGCTGCCGCGGCTGCGCGGAGTTGGGTCAGGACCGCGTCCACCGCGCCTAGGTCGAGGCCGCGGGTCGGCTGGGCCGCGATGAGGCAGCGCAGGCCGGGGAGGGCCAATTCGCGTGCCACCACCACCTTCTGCTGGTTGCCGCCGGACAGGGTGCGCATGGGTGCGCGGGGCCCGGGGGCCTTGATGCGGTGGCGCTCGATCACCTCGGCGGCGGTCGCGTCTATCGCTTTGCGGTCGAGCAGGCCGTAGCGGCGGAACTCGGCGAGGCGGCCGAGGGTGAGGTTCTCGGCGACCGTCATGGCGGGCACGCAACCTTCGTGGTGGCGGTCCTCCGGAATCACGCCCAGGCCGTGCGCGGTGCGAGCCGCGGGCGTGGCGTGTGTGAGATCGGTTGCGGCCAGGTGGAATTGCCCGACATCGGGACGGCGCGCACCGCTCAGGACCGCGACCAGCTCACTCTGCCCGTTGCCCTCCACCCCCGCGATCCCGGTGATCTCACCCGGCCGCAGTTCCAGGTCGACCCCGTCCAGGGCCGAGCCGCCGTCGGGACGGGCGAGACGCAACCCGGAGGTGCGCAGGACCGGCGCGAGCGCGGCGAAATCCCTTGTTCGGATGGATATCTCACCCGCCGAGGCACCGTCGGAGTCCAGCGCGACGGCAACGCCGACATCCCGAACGGTCACGCCACGGCGCTCCGAGGTAGCCGCACGATCGGACTCCGGATCGCCCCTACCACCGAACTCCGAGATGGCCGCAACGCCGGACTCTGGACCGTCCCCACCGCCAGACTCCGAGATGGCCGTGCCACCGAATTCCGCACCGCCCCTACCGCCAGACTCCGAAGTAGCCGCACCACCGGACTCCAGACCCACATCATCGAACCGCGAGAGGTCCACGGCCCCGCGCGATCCCGGGCCGGTCGCAGCGGTAGCGCCCTGTCCCAACGCGGCGGGCGCATCGACCCCCGGCACTACCGCCGCGGGCAGCGTCCCGCCGCCCAGCAGCGCCTGGTCCAGGTCGCCGAGCGCGCGGCCGACCATCAGCTCGACCAGCTCCGCGCGGGTGAACGAGTGCAGCGGACCGGAACCCGCGACCCGGCCGCCGCGCAGCACCGTCGCCGCGTCCCCGGCCTGTTCGATCTCGCCGAGTTTGTGGGTGACCAGGACCACCGCGCGGCCGGAGTCCGCGATGCGGCGGCAGGTCGCCAGCAGGGCATCGATCTCGGCGGGACCCAGGACCGCGGTCGGTTCGTCGAGCAGCACCAGGCGTGGTTCGCGCAGCAGGCATTTCACGATCTCGACCTGCTGGCGCGCGCCGACCGAGAGCTCCTCGGCCCGTGTCGCCAAGGGCGCCCGCAGGCCGAACTCGTCCTCGATGCGGGCCAGGCGCGCGGCGAGCTCGCGGCGCGGGAGGCGCAGGCCCGCACCGGATCCCAGCAGCAGGTTCTCCCCCACCGTGAGCGTCGGGATCAGGCTGAAGTGCTGATGCACCATGGCGATGCCGTGACCGAGCGCGTCGGCGGGACGCCGGGGCCGGTACCGCTCACCGAACAGTCGCATCTCACCCGTATCGGGGGCCGCGCCGCCGTACACGAGATTGCACAGGGTCGATTTCCCCGCGCCGTTCTCGCCGAGCACGCAGTGCACCTCGCCGAGCGCGATCGTGAGATCGATATCCGACAGTGCCCGCACGGCACCGAAACTCTTGCCGACGCCGGTCAGCTCCAGGGCCGTGTCCACGATCGAACCTCCAGTTAGTGGTATACCGTTAACTGTCGGTCTCGGGTGTGGCGCGAACGTTCCGCTCATGTTTCGGTCCGGAAAACCCATCCCGGACCCCGATACTGTGGAGAGTCGTGACGGAACCAGGTTCGCTGCGCCACCGCGCCTACGAGTCCATCAAGGCGCGCATCGTCGGCGTGGAACTACGCCCCGGCCAGCGCCTGGTCGAGCGCGACCTGGCCACCGAGCTCGAGGTCTCCCGCATCCCTCTGCGCGAGGCGCTGCGCATGCTGGCCTCGGAGGGCCTGGTGCTACTGGTACCCGGAAAGGGCGCGCTGGTAGCGCCTTTCACCCCCGCCGACGTGAATCATCTGTTCGACGTCCGCGAGGTGCTCGAATCGCTGGCGGCCCGCCTGGCCGCCGCCAACGCCACCCCCGATCGCCTCCGGCCACTCGAAGCCGTTCTCGCCGAAGCGATCTCGGCCACGCACGCCGGCGACCCGCAGCGCATCGCACCGGCCAACGCCGCGTTCCACGCCGAAATCATCGAACTGGCGGGCAATCCCCTGCTCAGTTCGCAGATGCGCCCCCTGGCCGCCCGCACCGAATGGCTCTTCCGCCTCACCGCCGATCGCGATGCCGCCGAACAGTGCTCGGAACACCAGGCCCTGTTCGACCGCATCGCCGCGCGCGACGAGTCAGGCGCGGCTGCCAGCGCCTTCGCCCACATAGCCGCCGGCCGCGCCCCCAGCCTGGCCTTCGCCGAGGCCTGGTCCCAGTCCGACGTGGACCCCGAACAGATCGCCCGCGCCCGCCGCAGACGCCGCGCGGAGCCGACCGCGAACTAGCGCAGCGCACATCTGAAAACAGCTCCGGCCCCGTCGATTTCGACGGGGCCGGGCCACGATTCAGCGACGCGACTACTACTTCTTCGGGAAGTTCAGCTTCGAGAGGTCGAAACCGTCCAGGCCCGGGGGCAACTCGTTCAAACCGGCGGGCAGGTTGCCCAGATCCGGCATCCCGCCGGGCATCCCCGGGAGGCCCGGCATCCCCGGGAAGCCGCCGCGCAGCTTCGGCGGCGTCGGGCCGCGCCCGCCCTTCTTGCCCTTCTTGCCCTTGCCCTTCTTGTTGTTGCCGCCGCGCGCGCCCGGCAGGCCGAACTGGCGGCTCATCGCGCCCATCATCTTCTTGGCTTCGAAGAAGCGGTCGACCAGCTGGTTGACCTCGGAGACGGTGACGCCCGAACCGTTGGCGATGCGCAGCCGGCGGGAGGCGTTGATGATCTTCGGGTTGTCGCGCTCGGCCCGGGTCATGCCGCGGATGATGGCCTGCACGCGGTCCAGCTGCTTGTCATCGACCTGCGCCAGTACGTCTTTCATCTGACCCGCGCCCGGCAGCATGCCGAGCAGGTTGCCGATGGGCCCCATCTTGCGGATGGCCAGCATCTGCTCGAGGAAGTCCTCCAGGGTCAGCTCGCCGGAGCCGATCTTGCGCGCGGCCTCTTCGGCCTGTTTGGCGTCGTAGACCTGTTCGGCCTGCTCGATGAGCGAGAGCAGATCGCCCATGCCGAGGATGCGGCTGGCCATGCGGTCGGGGTGGAAGACGTCGAAGTCCTCGAGCTTCTCACCGGTGGAGGCGAAAAGGATGGGCTTGCCGGTGATCTCGCGCACCGACAGCGCCGCGCCACCGCGGGCGTCGCCGTCCAGCTTGGTGAGCACGACGCCGGTGAAGCCGACGCCGTCCTGGAACGCCTGGGCGGTGGTGACCGCGTCCTGGCCGATCATGGAGTCGAGCACGAACAGGATCTCGTCCGGATTCACCGCGTCGCGGATGCCGGCGGCCTGGGACATCAGCTCGGCGTCGATGCCGAGGCGGCCCGCGGTGTCGACGATCACGATGTCGTACTGCTTGCTCCGGGCCTCTTCGATGCCCTGGCGCGCGACCAGCACCGGATCCGCGGCCGAGACGCCCAGCGGGTTCTCGCCGCCGCCGATGGAGGTGCCCGGGTTCGGCGCGAACACCGGCACCCCGGCCCGCTCGCCGACCACCTGGAGCTGGGTGACCGCGCCGGGTCGCTGAAGGTCGCAGGCGACCAGCAGCGGCTGATGCCCCTGCCCCTTGAGCCATTTGGCGAGCTTGCCCGCGAGCGTGGTCTTACCCGCGCCCTGCAGACCGGCCAGCATGATGACCGTCGGCGGGTTCTTGGCGTACTGCAGCCGGCGGGTCTCGCCGCCCAGGATGCCGACGAGTTCCTCGTTGACGATCTTGACGACCTGCTGCGCCGGATTCAGCGCCGCGGAGACCTCCGCGCCCTTGGCGCGTTCCTTGATCTTGGCGATGAAGCCGCGCACCACGGGCAGCGCGACGTCTGCCTCGAGCAGCGCGAGCCGGATCTCCCGCGCGGTCGCATCGATATCGGCCGGGGACAGGCGCCCCTTTCCACGCAGATCCTTGAGGGCACCGGCCAACCGGTCGGAAAGGGATTCGAACACCGATGCTCCTGATCTCGAGGGACGTCACTCGAGATACCAGGGTAGTGGGGAACGCGGCGGGCCGTTATTCCAGGGAGCGGGGTCGTGGCAGAGTGAGCGGACGATGGAGGTCGTGACGCTCGACGGCGACCATGCCGACGGCCTCACGCGCGGTCAATCCCAGCTGGAGCGCCAGGCCGTCGAGCATGGCCCATTGCGCCCTGCTGGGTTCCTGTGGATCGGTGACAGTCGCGGCGATCGTCATGGCCGTCACCGCCTGCGGACCCGTCAGGGTGCGCCCGGGCAGCCACGACACGACCCAGCGATCACCTCCGACACAGCGGGCAATGTGTGTGGTCATATCACTCGTCATAGTCGACGCGGAAACAACTTCGATTGCCACCAACTGCTCCCCTCAATGGCTTGTCACAGCTCGGGATGAGGCGATATTAGGGTGTGCCGGGGATCACGCTATCCGCATTTCAGCTAATTGCGTGCAACAATCGGATTAACTGGCAAACACCCGGTTTGCCAGTTAATACAGCTTCCTGGCAACCGTTCAGAAAACCGAGGTTGAATCGTTTTCAGTGTCCGATTCGGGCGATTTCTTCGGTTGTTGCGGAGGCACCACCGCCAGTACAGCGGCCTCGATCTCGGCTCTGCGTTCCGGCGTGTCGGCCGCGCCCAGATCCAGGCAGAACGAGTCGACGACCGCCGCGCCCATGGTGCTGACCTTGGCCCAGCACACATTCGCGCCCGATTCCGCGAGCGCGGCGGCCAGCCGGCTCAGCAGACCGATCCGGTCCTCGGCGCGCAATTCCAGCAACACCCGCCCCGGTTCGGCGGTCTCGAACCAGAGCACGCGCGGTTTCGCCTGCGCGTAAGGACTGGGCTGGGTACCGCCCGCCTCGCGTTCCTTGCGCGCGAGCACCGCGGCCAAATCCAAATCGCCGTTGATCGCCCGGATCAATTCCTGGCGCAGCAGACCCGGCTCCGGCGGATCGCCGAATCGCGGCGCGACCGCGAAGGTATCGATCGCCGATTCGCCGATACTGTCCAAACTCGCCGAGAGCACCCGCAGCGAATGCAACGCCAGCACCCCGGCGGCATCGGAGAGCAGCCCGGGATGATCCGGGGCCACCACGGTGACGATATGGGTGTACCGCCCCTGCCCCGGCTTCAATTCCACGTGCACGCCGCCCTTTTCGGCGCGCTCGCGCAGCTCGTCCGGGATCGGCTCGGGTTTGGGCAGGTCCTCCCCCGCCATGGCGAGCCGGCACCGGCGCACCAGATCCCCGATGAGCGAGGCCTTCCAGTCGTTCCAGACCCCGGGACCGGTGGCCAGGGAATCGGCTTCGGCCAGCGCGTGCAGGAGTTCGAGCAGTTGCGAATCGCCGTCCAGCGCCTCGACCACCATCTTCACGGTGTCCGGATCGGCCAGATCGCGTCGGGTCGCGGTGTCCGGCAACAGCAGATGGTGACGCACCATGGCCGAGAGCGTGCGCACATCCGAGGGCCACAGGCCCAGCCGGCGGCCGATCGAGGTCGCCAGTTCCGCGCCGACCACACTGTGATCCTCGGTGCGCCCCTTGCCGATATCGTGCAGCAGCGCGCCGATGAGCAGCAGGTCCGGGCGCGCCACCCGGGTGGCCAGCGCCCCGGCCTGCGACACCGCCTCCATCAGATGACGATCCACGGTCCAGGTGTGCATGGCGTCGCGCGGCGGCAGATCGCGCACCACGCCCCATTCCGGAAAGAGCCTGCCCCACAGTCCCGTTCGATCCAGCGCCTCGATGGACTCGATGGCCCCGCGGCCCGCGCCCAGCAGCACCAGCAGATCGTTGAGCGCTTCCTTGGGCCACGGTTCGCGCAGTTCGGGCGCGTCCTCGGACAGCCGGTTCAGTGTGGTCGCGGACATCGGCAGCCCGGTCTGCGCCGAGGCCGCGGCCACCCGCAGGATCAGGCCGGGATCGCGCTGCGGGCGCGCGTCGCGCGCGAGCACCACCTCGCCCGAATGCTCGACCACGCCCTCGTCCAGCGGGCGGCGCACCGGCATGCGGCGCAGCCGGGCCAATCCGCGCCGGGGCAGGGCGTTGGCGGCGGTGCGCAGCCCGACGTCGGCGGAGTAGCTGACCGTGCGCGCCGCGTCACTGAGCGTGCGGGCGAGATCGAAGCGGTCGCCGATGCGCAGCGCCGCGCCGATCTCGTCGGCGTCCTGGGCGCGCAGCTGATCCCGGGCGCGGCCCGCGACCCGGTGCAGTTCGGTGCGCACGTCGAGCAGGCGGCGATGCGCCTGCAGCAGGCCGCCGCCGGGCACATCGGGACCGAGTCCCGGCATGGCGTCGGTCAACTGCGCGATGGCAAGCGCGTCCAGCAGCTGGATGTCGCGCAGGCCGCCGCGCCCGTTCTTGAGGTCGGGTTCGGCGCGGTGCGCGATCTCGCCGCTGCGCCGCCAGCGGGTTTCGGCCTGGGCGATCAAAGCGTCGAAGCGCGAACGGATTCCGGTGCGCCAATCGCGGCGGACGCCGCTGATCAGCAGATTGCTCAGCCCCTCGTCACCCACGATGTGCCGGGCCTCGAGCATGCCCAGGGCCGCGGTCAGATCGTCGGCGGCCACCCGCAGCGCCTGCGGGACGGTGCGCACGCTGTGATCGAGTTTGATGTGGGCGTCCCACAGCGGATACCAGAGCTGGTCGGCCACCTCGGCCACGCGCTTGGGATCGACGCCGTCGTAGAGCAGCACCAGATCCAGATCCGAATAGGGCAGCATCTCGCGGCGGCCCAGGCCGCCCACGGCCACGATGGCCAGCCCGCTGTCCGCGGTGATGCCCACCTCGGAAGCCTTTGTGGTCAGCCACAATTCGAAGAGATCGACCAGTGCCTGGCGCAGGGCCTCGGGGTCGAGCCGGGAACTGCGCCCGTGGGCCGAATGCTCGGCGAGCAATTGGGTGCGGGCCCGGACCAGATCCGATGCCCCGTTGGACTTCGCGTCGGAAGCCTGCTCGTCACGTGCCTGCTCGAAACCCACAACTACCCACCTCGTTCAGTTCGGCGTCCCGGGCGCGTCGTGCGCGGTCCGGAACCTGGCGCCCGGCGAAAGCACGGAGGCGGCCCCGTCCCGGCCGGTGTGAGCCGGGCGGGAGCGGGGCCGCCGCTCAATGATCTGCAGTGCTCATCGAGCTAGATCTGTGTTCGCTCAGAGAGCGTCGGACCCACGCTCGCCGGTGCGGACCCGGATGACACCCTCGACGGGGGTGACCCAGACCTTGCCGTCACCGATCTTGCCGGTGCGGGCGGCCTCGACGATGACCTCGACGACCTTCTCGACCGACGCGTCGTCCACGACGACCTCGACCCGAACCTTCGGGACGAAATCCACCGAGTACTCCGCACCGCGGTAAACCTCGGTGTGGCCCTTCTGGCGGCCGTAGCCCTGGACTTCGCTGACGGTCATGCCGAGCACGCCCGCCTGCTCCAGACCGGACTTCACATCCTCGAGCGTGAACGGTTTGACGATTGCGGTTACCAGTTTCATGCGTCATGCCTCCTTGACGGCGGTGGAACGTGCCGTGCCACCCACAGCAGCGAAATCGTATGCCGATTCCGCGTGCTCCGACTCGTCCATGCCGACGAACTCGGATTCTTCATCGGCCCGCAGCCCGATCGTGAACTTGATGGCGAGGGCGATGATCAGGGTGGCGATGCCCGAGTAGGCAAGCACCGCACCGGCTCCCACGGCCTGCTTGATCAGCTGATCGAAGCCGCCGCCGTAGAAAAGACCGGCGACAGCCGCGGGCGCCTCGGGCGCGGCGAACAGACCGACCAGCAGCGTGCCGACGATGCCGCCGACGAGGTGAACGCCGACCACGTCGAGCGAGTCGTCGAAACCGAACTTGTACTTCAGGCCCACGGCCAGGGCGCAGAGCACACCGGCGATGACGCCGATGGCGAGCGCGCCGAGCACGTTCACCGAGGAGCAGGACGGGGTGATGGCGACCAGACCGGCCACGATGCCCGAGGCGGCGCCCAGCGAGGTGGGCTTGCCGTCGCGAATCTTCTCCACCAGGAGCCAGGCGAGCATGGCGGCGGCGGTGGCCACGGTGGTGGTGACGAAGGTGGCGCCGGCGATGCCGTTGGAGCCCACTGCCGAACCGGCGTTGAAGCCGTACCAGCCGAACCACAGCAGACCCGCGCCGAGCATCACGAACGGCAGGTTGTGCGGGCGCATGGGGGTCTGCGGCCAGCCCTTGCGCTTGCCCAGCACCAGGACCAGGACCAGCGCGGCGATACCGGCGTTGATGTGGACCGCGGTGCCGCCGGCGAAGTCGATGGCCTTGAGCTTGGTGGCGATCCAGCCGCCGTGCTCGGCGGTGACGCCGTCGAAGGCGAAGACCCAGTGCGCGACCGGGAAGTAGACGACGGTGGCCCAGACCGCGGCGAAGAGCAGCCAGGCGCCGAACTTCAGGCGGTCGGCGACCGCACCCGAGATGAGGGCGACGGTGATGATCGCGAACATGGCCTGGAAGGCCACGAAGACCGTGAGCGGGATGGTGCCGGCCAGCGGGATCGAGGCCGCCGTGGTCACACCGTCCTCACCGGTGCTGGCCAGGTAGGTGCCGCCGATCAGGCCCTTCAGGCCGAAGTACTGGGTCGGATCTCCGAGGAGATTGCCCTTGTCTTCGCCGAAGGCCATCGAGAAGCCGTACAGCACCCATAGGACGGCGATCACGCCCATGGCGCTGATGCTCATCATGATCATGTTCAGCACGTTCTTCGCACGGACCATGCCGCCGTAGAAGAATGCCAGACCCGGGGTCATCAGCAGCACGAGTGCGGCGCTGGCCAGCATCCATGCGGTGTCTCCGGCGTCAGGTGCACCGGTTAACGGAAACGCCACCTCTAGTTCCTCCTCATCTCGGGCTCTGCCGAATCCGGCAAATCGAGCCTGCAATGAGGTTCCTCAGTTGGTGTTTCCTCCGTGATCCTGCGGCGTTTCGCCTAGGTGAACGGATGAGATTGCACTGTTGCGGTCAGGTTTCCAACGTCGCACCGCTGTTACGCGGGTGCTGTGAGGATGTCGGTGTTTCCCCTGATGCGCGTGGGTCCGGGCCGGTCAGCCCAGCAGCGCGTCGACGAAAGCCCCGGGTTCGAAGGGTGCGAGATCGTCCGCACCCTCGCCCAAACCGACCAGTTTGACCGGGACGCCGAGTTCATGTTGCACCTGGAAGACGATGCCGCCCTTGGCCGTACCGTCCAGCTTCGTCAGGGCAACACCGGTGATGTCGACGACCTCGGCGAAGACCCGCGCCTGCATGAGCCCGTTCTGGCCCACCGTGGCGTCGAGCACCAGCAGCACCTCGTCCACGGCGGCCTTCTTCTCCACCACGCGCTTGACCTTGCCCAGCTCGTCCATGAGACCGGTCTTGGTGTGCAGGCGGCCCGCGGTGTCGACCAGGACCACGTCCACGCCGCGGTCGATGCCGGCGCTCACCGCGTCGAAGGCAACGGCGGCCGGATCGGCGGCCTCCTTGCCACGCACGGTCTCCGCGCCGACGCGCTCACCCCAGGTCTGCAGCTGATCGGCCGCGGCGGCGCGGAAGGTGTCGGCCGCGCCGAGCAGCACGCGGCGGCCGTCGGCCACCAGCACCCGCGCGAGTTTGCCGGTGGTGGTGGTCTTTCCGGTGCCGTTGACGCCGACCACCAGCAGCACCGACGGGTGATCGTCGTGCGGTAGGGCGCGAATGGAACGGTCCAGCTCGGGGCGCAGGGCCTCGATCAGCACCTGGCGCAGCACCGCGCGGGCGTCGTCGGCGGTGCGGACCGTGCTGCGGGCCATCTCCTCGCGCAGGCGCTGCACGATGGTTGCGGTGACCGCGGTGCCCAGGTCGGCCATGACCAGGGTGTCCTCGATCTCCTCCCAGGAATCCTCGTCCAGGTCGCCGCCGCCGAGCAGGCCGAGCAGGGATTTGCCGACGGCGTTCTGCGAGCGGGACAGGCGCCCGCGCAGGCGGGTCAGGCGGCCCGCGGTGGGCTCGATCTCGGGGACGAGGATTTCCGGCTCGGGAACCGCCGGGGCGGTGGGAGCCGGTGCGGTGGGAGCCACGGCTTCGGCGGGGGGTGCGACCTTGTCGAGGACCGCGGGTTCGGCGGCGGCGACCTCGGGCTGTGCGGGGGCGGACTGTGCTTCGGCCTCGGTGGCCGGGGCCGAAGGCGTCGCGGGGGCTTCCGGGGCGGCGGCCGGCGCGGGGACGTCCGCGGGCGTGACGGCCGTGTCCGGCTGCACGGCGGGCACGGTCTCCTCGACCGGGGGCGCAGTCTCGGCGGTCGCCGGTGCGGTGTCCTCGGCCACCGGTGCGGATTCGGCGGTCGCCGCGTCCTCGGGTGCGCGTTCGGGCCCCTGAACCGGTTCGGGCAGGCGAATGTCCTGGATCCCGCGGCGGCCGGAGTCGCGCGGCACGGCCGCGTCGTCGCCGATCTGCGGCTGGCCCTCGGTGTCGGTGCGCTCGACCCGCTCCGGTTCCGGGGTCGACCGCGGCAGCGGCTCGGGGGCGGGCTTCGGCAGGGTCGCCGTCCCGCCGCCTTGACTGAAACTGAATCCGGACGAGGCCGTATAGCCGCCCGACTTGTCGGTCAGCTCCGGTTTCGCCTCTTCGGCCGGGGTCAGCGAGATGCGCCGTCGTTTGGCGAGGACGAATCCCGAGACGAACGCCACCAGCAGGACCGCGGCGATAGCGGCGATGAGGATCCAGGCTTGTGCAGTCACGCCGCCATCCTCTCAGAGGGTTGGGTGTTGCCCGATTCACGCACCTACCGACGAGTTCACGGGGTGTGTCATCTAGCACACATCGGTACCCGGGCGCTATCGACACGCCGACAGACACGCCTTATGGCAAACCTACGACCGACCGGTCTGCTTGACAACGCACCACACTTCGGAAGGGGCGGCGAATGCGACACCGAGACAATAGGATCGGCGACGTGACCGATCGAAATGTGCTTGGGGGACCGCTGGAGGAGTGTGGCACCGATCCTCTCACCGGCTTTTACCGGGACGGCTGCTGCAGCACCGGGCCCGAAGATCTCGGCAGCCACACCGTCTGCACCGTGGTGACCGCTGAATTCCTGGATCACCAGAAGTCGATCGGCAACGACCTCGTGACGCCGCGCCCGGAGAACAATTTCCCGGGCCTGCAACCGGGTGATCGCTGGTGTGTGGTGGCGGTGCGCTGGCTGCACGCGCACGAGGACGGCGTGGCAGCGCCGGTCGTGCTGGCGGCCACCCATGAGAACGCCCTCGAGGTGGTGCCCATGGAGACGCTGCGCAAGTACGCCGTGGACGTGCCCAACGACGTCAGCGATCTGCTCTGAACCGCGGGCACCCACCAGCGCGAACACACCGGACAGCGGCGGGGGCGACGCCGATCATCGCGGGGAGAAGGCCCGGAGCGCTGTGTCGCGCACCGTGATTCCCGCCCGCGTCCCGGGCACCAGGAAGGCCGCGCCGAGCCGCGCCCTGCGGTGGACGGGTCCGGTCAGTAACCGGTGCCGTCGTTCGTAGCGGCCCAGCGCGCCCCCGGGATCCCCGGGCGCGCCGGTGAGTTCGTCCGCCAGCGTGCGGGCGGCGGCGATGGCGAGACTGGAACCGTCGCCGAAGAGCGAGACGCTCGAGGCCGCGTCGCCGAGCAGGGCCACACGCCCGATCGACCAGTGCGGCAGGCGCACTCGGCTCACCGAGTCGAAGTACAGGTCGTCGGCGGTGCGCACCCGGTCGAGCACCTCGCCGAAGATTCCGGCGTTCCCGCCGAACGCGGAACGAATCAGGTCGCGGTGCCGATCGAGGTCGTGGTGGCCGAGGCCGGAAATGACCGGGCTCCGGAACATGAAGGCGGCCAGCGGACTTCCCCCGCCGGGGTGGACCGAGACGGCGCGGCCGGGTGAGTTGTACATCAGGACATCGCCGCCCGCACCGTAGGACCGGCCGGCGGGCACGGTCGCGACGTACATTCCCATGTGCCGCACCAGATCCCGTTCCGGCCCGAAGACCAGGCCGCGCACGGTCGAATGCAGGCCGTCCGCGCCGACCACGTAGTCGTAGGTCGCGGGCGCGCCGCGCTCGAAGGTGACCGTCACGCCCGAGTCGTCCTGCGTCAGAGCGGTGATCGAATCCTGCCGGCGCACCTCGGCGTGCTCGCGGGCCGCGCCGAGCAGGATGCCCGCCAGCCGGGCGCGCGGCACCTCGAGCGCACCGTCCCGGCCGCCGGTGCGGATCGAGGTTCGGGCGCGCCCGGCGGCATCGACGAAGACGAGTCGGTCGGCGCCCGTCGCCGCCGCACGCAGCGCCGGCAGCAGGCCCATCTCCTCGACGACCGCGACGGCCGGCCCGCGCACATCGACCGGGTTCCCGCTCGAGCGCGTTCCAGCGGCGCGCTCGACCACCGTCACCCGGAAACCCGCACGCCCGAGTAGGTACGCCAGGGCCGACCCGCCGATGCCGGCGCCCGAGATCAGAACCGAAGTGCCCATGAGTATCAACCCCGTTCGATAAGTGGACGAATTTCGTCCACTTAGACGATGGTACGGTAACCGGAAGAATTTCGTCCACTTACGAATCGAGTGCCATGACCGAGCACTTGCGCGCCGACGCGCAGGGCAACCGGGATCAAATCCTGAGCGCGGCGCTGGCGGTGTTCCGCGAGCGCGGCACCGAGGTGCCCATGAAGGAGATCGCCGATCGGGCCGCGGTCGGGGTGGGCACGCTCTACCGCCGCTTCCCCGATCGCGACGCACTGGTCACCGCGGTCGCCGACGCGCATCTGCGGCGGCTGGCCGATATGGTCGCGACCGCCGGGCGCGAGGAGGCGACCGCCTGGCTCGGACTGGGCCGTTTCCTGCGCGAGTGCGCCGAGATGCGGCTCGGCGCACTGTCTTCGGCCATCGAACCGGCCGCGCATCGGGCGATCCAGCACGATCCGCGACTGACCGGGGTGCGCGACTCGATCGTCGGGCACATCACCGAGTTGACCGAGCGGGCGCACCGCGACGGTGAGCTGCGCGCCGATGCCGGGCCCGGGGACATCGCGGTGCTGATGACCCTGCAGATCTACGTGCGCGACGCCGAGTCCTACGCGGATGCGGTGCGGCGGGTGCTGACGGTGGTGCTGGACGGCCTTCGGCCGCCGGGGTATTCGGCGCGGTGACGCCCGGCGTCAGTGCACCGCGCAGGGCTCGGTGCCGGAACTCTTGCGGGGCAGGGACTTCGCGGTGGTGCGCAGTTCGGTGCGGATCGCGCGCAGGCGCGGTCTGGACGCGAAGGCGAGGCGGTCGATGCCGGCGTGCACCGGGGCTTCGAGCACCCGCATGAGCACAGCGACCGCGATCGTGCCGAAGAACAGCACCACCAGCGCGGTCCGCTCCCCCAGCAGCAGGAGCACGACGGCGGCCTGACCGCCGAAGACCACGGCGGTCGCGGCCGAGATCAGCAGGGAGTGCGCCATATCCGCGTACAGCTCCTCGTCCTCCTCGAAGGCGTCGAGCACCGCCACGCCCACGCCGAGCAGCACCAGGTCCACCGCCAGCGCGGCGAGCATGCCGCTGTGCGGCAGCACATTGAAGCCGAGCAGGATGAACGACGCGGTGAGCCCGAACATGAGCGCGCCGGCGGTGAACAGGCTCGCGACCGAACGGCGCGAGTCCTCGGCCCAGTCGCATTGGCGGCCGAGCACCGCCAGCATGGTGCCCAGCAACGCCATGATGGCCAGGGTGCCCAGCAGGTAGGCCGCGGGCATCAACCCGGCCGCGCCCGGCATCGCCGCGAAGCCGCAGATCGGCAGGAAGACCAGCCGCCAGAGCCGGTCCGCGCGCGCGGTCCAGCGCTCGGGCAGGAGCGTGATGAAGACGCCGCTCCAGGCCACCGCGGGCAGGCTCACCAGCACCACGTGTAATCCGTCGAACCAGGGTTCCCCGCCCACCAGCCGATCGGCGACCACCGCCGCCGCGTACGCGAGCAATCCGATTCCGGCCCGGCGTAACACCGGCTTCCGCGAATCGCGAGCCAAGAGATACCAACCGAGCCACCACGCGACGCCGAAAGCGATCGCCGACACCCAAACCACGCAGCGAAGCCTACTGCCGGACCGGGGCATTTCGGTCGCCTCCGCTGGTCACGAATTGGTATGCACATCAGTCACTTTCACGTGACGGGAAAGCGGATGTCCGGTGCGTCAGCAGTTTTCGAGCGAACGCCGGCGGCGGTGCGCTTTCTGCCTGCACGCCGGTGAGCAGTACCGCGCGGGACGCCCCGCACCGCCCGCGGGCAGGGGTGCGACGCAGATCGGGCAGTGCCGAGTTTCGTTACGAGCCCCTGTTTCGTTACGTGGCCGGACGCGAGTTTCGGGTTTCGTGACGTCGGCTCCGGGACGCGGCCGCATGGTCTCGAGCACCAGGGCCGCGCCCCGCGCCAGGGTGCGCCGACCGGGCGAGAGGTGCTGGATGGCAACGCATCCGGTGAACAGGGCCAGCACGTCCTCGAGGGTGAGGTCGGGACGGACGGCCCGGCGCGCGTGCGCGTTGGCCAGCAGGGTGCTCAGCGCGGCGTGGAACCGCTCCCCCGCCTGCCGCAGCAGCGGGCTCGGCCAGCCGTCCTTGGCGGTGACGTCGCACAGCGCCTGGTTACCCGGGGTCGAGACCACCACTTCGGTGCAGAACGCGAAGAACGCGCTCCCGGGATCCGCCGCGTCCCGAGAACCGATGGCCAGCGCGGTGAGCCGGTCGATCCGCTGCTGCAGTACGGCTTCGAGCAGTTCGGCCTTCGCCGGAAAATGCCGATGCACGGTCCCCGCACCCACCCCGGCCCGCCGCGCGATCTCGGCCAGCGACACCTCCACCCCGTCGGTGGCGAACGCCCGCTGCGCGGCCGCCAGCACCAGCGCCCGGTTACGCCGCGCGTCGGCCCTGGTGTTGGCGCCGGACCCCGCGTCCGGACGGGCGGACGCCGCCGCACCCGGACCGCGATCGGTCCCCGCGCTGCGGCGGGCACCGGAACTGCTGCCGGAGCCGGGACCGCCGTCGAGCCCGGAAGCCGGTGTCCCCGAGCCGTAACCGGGGCGGGTCCGCCGCCTGGCGTCGGCCCCGGTATCGGCACCGGACCCCGCCCCACCAGGCCCTGTGCCCGAACGGGCGGACACCGCCGTATCCGGACCGTCAACGGTCCCCGAACCGTGGCCGGCACCGGGTCCTCCGCCGGGACCGGGACCGCCGTCGAAGCCGGAAACCGGCGCCCCCGAGCCATAACCGGAGCGGGTCCGCAGCCGCGCATCGGCCCCGGTGTCGCCACCAGACCCTGTGCCTGTACGGGCGGACACCGCCGTATCCGGACCGTCATCGGTCGCCGAAACGTCGCCGGTACCGATCCTTCCGCCGAGGCCGGGACCGCCGTCGAGCCCGGAAGCCGGTGTCCCCGAGCCGTAACCGGGGCGGGTCCGCCGCCTGGCGTCGGCCCCGGTATCGGCACCGGACC